>CAYTJW010000012.1:0-26668 GCA_964438135.1 uncultured Thermoanaerobaculia bacterium | reverse complement strand
GCCGCCCGCCGCCAGGTCCGCCGCCTTGAGCACCAGGCCGAACGGGCGGGCCAGGCGCCAGCCGAAGCGCGCCAGCAACCCGGCGCGGCAGCCGAGGCGGCGGTCGAGCGACGCCCGGCTCGGCCAGAGCAGGCGGCCGACCCACCTCGCTCTCTGGTCCGGTCTCATGGCGCCCACCGGCTGCAGCCAGAGCACCCGGAGGTAGTGCGGGGACTGCACCGTGGCGACCAGGTGACGCAGGACGTGGGCCGGGTCGTGGCGCGCCCACACAGCCTCCGCGGGGTCCGCACCGCCCCCCAGCAACCGCACCAGGCCGACCACTGCCTCCACTTCCCGCCGCGTCACCTCGCGCTCGACCCAGGCGAACGGCCCGGCGAAGAACGCCTGCCACCGCGCCTCGCCCCAGCCGATGTCGGCGAGGTCGCCGAGCAGGAGACCGGGAGCGTACCCCACGCTGCCGCAGTGCTGGGCAATGCCGTGGGCCAGAAGGTGAGCGACGCAGAGGTCGAGGGTCGGGACCGAGCAGTGGTCGGGGAAGCCAGGGGCCGGCCGCAGGGCCGAGGCGGCGGCGAGGGTGCCCACGGTGGCGTCCTGCCCGCCGCCCACCGACACCCGGCCGACGCGGGCGTGGACCTCGAGGAGCAGACCGTGCGGGCTGCGCAGCGGGGGCAGGTGGAGGGCCAGGTCAGCCGCCGTGCGCGGCCTCACCTCGGCGTGGCCGGCGCGGATCAGGGCGTCCTGCAGCGGCACCGCGGCCTCGGGCGGCACCAGGACGTCGAGGTCGGCCATGGCACGGGAGCCCGGCTGCGGTATCCCGGCGAGGTGCAGGGCCGCGCCCTTCAGGTACACGACCGGCACGCCCAGCCGCCCGGCCTCGGCCGCCACCTCGCGCGCCAGCCGGAGCAGGCAGCTGACCTGCACCGCCGCGGCCTCGCGCCAGGTCGCCAGCTCCGCCGCCGTCTCCGCCCCGAGCTCCGCGGCGAGCACCTCGGCCGGCGTCCGGGTGGCGACCCTGGGCAGCAGCCCCAGGCGTGCCCCGGCCGAGACGACTCGCCCCCGGTCGAGCGCGCCGGGATCAGCCAGCGGCGCCGCCGGGGGCCCGTACGCCCGCCACAGCAGCCACCGGACCTCCGGCTCGGGGGCCAGGACCGGTGACCGGAAACGCAACCTCTCACTCACCGGACGTCCCTGGCCGAGCCGGCCGCCCTCGCCCGGGTGCAAGGCGTGACACGCAGACGGCGGCGCGAGCCGCGCCGCCGCCGACAATCCCATGGCTGGCCCAGGGGGCTACGGGCCGGTGCGCCTCGCCGCGAACACCCCGCCGCGAGGACGCCCCTATTCGCACAAGTAGACGTGGGTACCGAGACCGGTGAAGGTGTCCTGCGTGAACCCTTCCCACTCCACGGACGGGACGAAGGCGTCGCTGCCGTTGGTGTCGCCCGTCACCAGGCCGCACTTTCGACGGATGGTGTTGTTCTGCGTCGAGCAATCCCCAGAACCCCACTCCGAACCCGGGTCATAGCCGATCTGACCGATCACGTCCACCGTGGCCCCGCAGTACAGGGCGAGGGTGTCGTCACCGTTGAAACCGAGAGCAGCGGAGTTGGTACTCTCATCGCAGAACGCCAGGAGCCCCGTACCGGCTTCGTCATCGCAGACCACGTGCACGTCGCCCGGGTCGAGGGTGCCACTGGCGAGGGTGTAGGAGTAGGTCGGCGTGGAGCTGCCGCCGTTGTAGTGGCGAATCGTACACGTGCTCAGCTGGAGGCTATTCAGGCTCGGGTTGAAAATCTCCAGCGCCTTGTTGTTGCTGCTGCCCTCCACGTACTCGCTGAAGAACGGGTAGTTCGTGTCGCGGCTCCAGTGCGGGTCGAGCGGCGGGTAGTCGCACAGCGAGAAGTACAGGTTGAAGGTGCTGTTGCAGACGATGACCTCGCCACTGAAGGTGATGGTCAGTGTCTGGCCCTGCGTGAGCGCGCCTCGGTCGGCGGGATTGTAGGTGACGCCCGACGGCAGCACCGTGTAGTTGCTGTGCGTGAGGTCGTAGACGCCGTAGCCGGCTGCAACCGACTGCCCGGCCTTCACCGTCAGTACCACCTCGATCGTGCGCGTCTTGACCGTGGCGCAGTTGCCGTACCCGCAGTCGGTGCACTGCGCATAGAACGTGAACTTGTCGTTGATGGCGGCGCGCGACGGCAGGACCTGGACCACGCTGGTCTCGGGGTCGAACCGGAACGCGAAGTCGTACCGCGGCGACCTCTGCGGCGGCGGGGCGCCGCCGGCCCGCTGGCCGTTCGGCTCCTGACCGGCCGGCCCGGCGACCGCATCCAGCCCAGTAAACCCGAGAAGCACTGCGACGGCGAGCAGCAGAGCCACGTTGTTCCTCACGACAGCCTCCCTGGTCTCGTGGGTTGCCTCATGATCGGCACATTCCCGAGGCCTGCTCAGCCGGGGTACCACGACCCGGCCATCGGTTGGTGAGTGACCCTCGGCAGCGTCTCCCGGCGCTCGAGCCTGGGCTCGACCCAGGGGCGACGCCGGCCCGGCTCCTCGGTGCGGTCGACCTCGACCTTGACCTGCTGCTGGCCGTCCTTCATGGCGTCTCCTTCTTGCCACCGGTCCTCGAGCGATATTGCGTCACACTGCTCCAGTTCGACTCTACCAGGCGCCCCTCGCTGTCGCAACCCCTCAGCCCTCCAGCCGCGCCGCTCGAAGCCCGCCCGTCCCCGCCGGGCGCTCACCTGCCGCCGCCCCCGTGGGCCGCTCGTCGTCCCGGCCTGGAGTCGCGCGCCGGGCTCGGCTGGGCCATGCACCGGTGCCATGTCGGGCCGGCGCGAGAGCGAGGCCGATGACCGCAGGGGGTCCCGACTACTCGGCGGTCTCGGACCACCTCTCCGTGTCGCCCGCCTCGAAGCCGTCGGCGAACAGCCCCCACCCGGCGAAGAGCCGGGCCTGGATGCTCCGGTCAGGGTCGTCGCCGGGCGAGCCCTCGCTCTGCCAGACCACGAGGTAGGTCCGGTCCGGCCCGGCGGCGATGCTCGGCTCCGTCTGCGCGCCGGTCGTGTAGGTGTTGGCCACCGCCTCGGGGCCGTCGGGCGTGCCGTCCGTCGAGTAGGCCTGCATGGCGACGCCGGCGTTGTCCCCGTCCGGCCCGGCACTCGCCTGGTTGCCGCTGCCCCACACGACCACGCACCCCCCGCCCTCGCCGCACGCCACGTCCGCCGAGGCCTGGACGCCCTCGGTGAAGGCGTTGACCTGGACCTCGCCGCCGACAGGCAGCCCGTCGACGTCGAGACGTTGGCCGAGCACGCACACGTCGTCGTCCGTGCCGAAGGAGCCGGCGCTGACCCAGGCGACGAGGGAGCTGCCCCCGCCATCGACCGCGACCACCGGCTCGGTCTGGTCCCCGTCGGTGTAGGTGTTGACCTGGAGCTCCCCGCCGACCAGGCTGCCGTCGTTGCCGAGGAGCTGGCCCTGGACGCTCCGGCCCGAGGTGTCGCCGGCGCCGTTGCCGGAGACGTTGAACCACACGACCAGGAAGCCCCCATCCGGCGCCGGGCGGGCGGCCACCGCCGGCCCGGCCTGGTCGCCGGCAGCATAGGTGTTGACCTGGAACTGGCTGCCCACAGGGCTGCCGTCAGGGGCGTAGAACCGGCCCTGGATGCTGCGCCCGGAGCCGTCCGGGCCGAACGAGCCCGAGCTCTGCCAGACCACGAGGTACTGGCCCTCCGCGGACACGGCCACGTCGGGTGCCTCCTGGACGTTGGTCGTGTACTGGTTGACCAGCAGCTCCCCACCCTGGGGCACGCCCTGGGCGTCGAAGAGCTGCCCCTGGACGCTGTAGAACGGATCGCCTGACGCCGCCGACTCGCTCCCCCACACCACCATGAACTCGCCGCCCGGGCGCATCGCGATCCTCGGCGCGATCTGGGCGCCGTTGACGTGGGTGTTGACCTGGAAGTCCTCACCCAGGGGCAACCCGCCCGAGTCGAAGCGGCGCGCCACGATCGCCTCGCCCGAGGTGTCGGTGCCAGGCGAGTCGAGACTCTCCCAGACCACGACGAAGGCCCCGCCGCCGTCGACCGCCGCGTCGGGCAGACGCTGGTCGCCCGCCGTGTGGCTGTTGACCTGGAACTGGTCGGCGATGGGCACGACGCTCTGGGCGAGCACCGACGCCGCGAGCAGCAGGCCGACCGCGAGAGCGAGCACCGGCTTGGGCACCACGGGAAGCTCCTCGAGCGAGATGACGCACCACCACGATTCTACACACCGCCGCCGCGGCGGGGCCCGCCGACCCGGCGGCCCCGCCAGGCGGCGGATCCCGGGGCCACTCCCCGCCTGCTATGATCGGGTCGGGGGTCGGGCGCCATCGGACGCATGGCACGACTGGTGCGGGACGCACGCTCGCTGAGCGCGAACGAGGCATGGACGGTTGCCGGTCTGGCCGCCGTGGCGGTGGCCCTGCCGCTCCTCCAGCGCCTCCTGTCCCTGCCGGCCCTGATCGGGCTGCTCGACAGCCGGCGCCCGCGGCCGGCCGCGGCGACCGACCCGGCCGCCGCCGTCAGGCTGGTCGACGGCCTCCTCGGCGTGCGCCTCGGACCCCTCAGGCCGGGCTGCGTCCGCAGGTCCCTGCTGCTCTTCGCCCTCCTCCGCCGCCGCGGCCAGCCGGTGACGATCCTCTACGGCCTGCGACCGGACACGAGCCGGCTCGAGGGTCACAGCTGGCTGGAGCTCGGCGGCCAGGCGGTCGGCGAGGTCGGCGACCCCCGTCACACGTTCCGCGTCACCTACGCCTACCCGCCCGCCCCTCCTCCGCACGGGGCGCTCAAGCCCTGAGCGGGCGTCGGTCCCCACCCCACCCGGGCACTCCGGCCGCCGCATGCGCCCACCGCGCCGGCCCCTGCCGCCGGGTCGTCACGCTATACTGCCGCCCGCCAGCCGGCAGGGCTCAGAGATGACCGCCGAGGCCCCCAGTCGCCACGCTGCCGATCCCGACCGGATCCGGATCAGCTTCGAGCTGACCGACGGCTGCGACCTCGCCTGCGTCCACTGCTTCAAGAGCCTCGCCGACCCGGTCCGCTTCCTGGATGTCGGCCTGGCCGAGCGCGTGCTCGACCAGGCCCGCGGCCTCGGGCTGGAGGCCAGGGTGGGATTGACCGGCGGCGAGCCCACCCTCCACCCCGAGCTCGGCAGGATCGTGGCCGCTGCGACCACGCGCGGTTTCCCGGTCTCGATCGTCACCAACGGGTGGGGGTTCGAGCAGGCGCTGCCGACCCTCCTCGAGCACCGGCTGGGGCTCGAGGCGGTGACCTTCTCCCTGGACGGCGCGACCGCGGCGAGTCACGACGCCGTCCGCCGCGCCGGCTCCTTCCGCAAGGTCGTGGCGGCGCTCGAGTCCTGTCGCCTCCACGGCCTGACGACCCAGGTCAACATGGTCGTGACCAGGTCCAACCGGTGCGAGCTCGACGACATGGTGCGCCTGGTCTCGGCCCTCGGCTGCAGAGCCCTCGGCCTCGCCCACTGCAAGCTCACGCCCGGCGCGATGGCGAACAACCTGACCATGAGCGCCCGAGAACGCCGCCGCCTGGAGGCCGACATCGCCGCCCTCCAGCGGACGTACCGACTGGCAGTCCTGCTCGCCGGCGACCACTTCGAGGACTACCCGGTCGCCCTCTGCACCCAGCTCGAGCTGCGGGAGCTGCACGTCGACGTTCGCGGCCGCCTGACCTCCTGCTGCGAGCTGTCCGCCCACCGGGGGGGCCGCGACTCGAGCGACGTGGTAGCCGACCTGGCCTGCACGCCGCTCCAACAGGCCGTCTCGCTGCTGGCGGAGCGGACCGTGACCATCTTGCGCGAGAAGGCGGGGCGTTTCGCCAAAGGAGAGATGCGCGAGGTCGACCACTTCGTGTGCACCCAGTGCTTCCTTCACTACGGCAAGGTGCCGGACGACTGGCTCCAGCCTGCGGCCACCGTCAAGCCCGGCCCCGACTGAGAGCGGTGGGTCTTGGACAGCTACTTCCACCTGCACGGGGTCACCCTTCGCCTGTCCGCGGATCGCGACCAGGTGATGGGGCCGGTGGGGCGTTTCCTCGAGGCCTACGGCCTGACCCCGTGCCCGCCGTGCGCGCCGACGCTGGTGATGGAGCTCGCGACCGACACCGCCGCGCCGGCCGAGACCGGGCCCTGGCAACCCCTCGGTCTTGCGGGCCTCAGCGTGATGACCGCCGGCGAGGTGCTCGAGGCCCGGGACGACCAGGCCCGCGCCAGCATCGACTGCGGGGCGCTGCGCGCCCGGGTCGCCGTGAGCGCCGGTGTCGGCGACCAGGTCGGCATGGGCATGAACCTGGTCTGCTACAGCCTCTTGACCCTACTCCGGCGCTGCGGGCTGTACCCCCTGCACGGGGCGGGCCTCGCCTGCAACGGCGTCGGCGTGCTCCTCGTGGGCGACTCGGGGCAGGGCAAGTCCACCCTCGCCGCTGCGCTGCTGCGATCCGGTTGGGGCCTCCTCAGCGACGACTCCCTGCTGCTGCGCCACGACGGGCAGGCAGTCGAGGCCCTGCCCATGCGCCGCGGTCTCTTCCTGGCGGCCGAAGGGTCGACGGATCCCACACCGGCGGGGACCCGACCGGCCCCGGTCAAGGTGCGCGTCGCCACCGAGCGCGCGTTCCCGGGCCGCGCGCTCGAGCGGTGCACGCCGCGCCTGGTCGTGTTCCCGGCCGTGCGGGACCGCGACGTCAGCGAGCTGCTGGCGTGCCCGCCCGACCAGGCCATCCACCTCCTCGCCCACCACGGCCAGGTGGCCGAAATGGAACGGGGCCGAGCGCGCCAGAACATGGCCGCGCTCGCTGCGCTCGTGAGGCAGTGCCGCTGCTGCAGACTCGAGGCGGGCCGCGACCTCCTCGCCGACCCCGGCCTCGCCGCCCGGCTGCTGAGCGACCTGCTCGCGCCGGCGGTGGATGCCGGCGCGAACCCGGGAGGACAGGAGGGCGTGCAGTGAGCGCTGACCTCCGATTCGTCCCTCATCCCGACGCGGTGCTCACGGTGCTCGCGCCCGACAGCGCGACCGTGCTCCACCTCGTCAGCAAGCGCTACTACACCCTCAACGGGACCGCCATCCGGATCTGGCAGCTGCTCGAGCAGCTCGGCACGGTCGACGCGGTCGCCCAGGCCCTGAGCGACGAGTACGAGATCGAGGTCGACGCCGCCCGCGACCGGGTCGACTCGCTCGTTGCCGAGCTTCGCGCCGAGGGGCTGGTCCGGGTCAGCGGCGAGCCCTGATCGGCGCACGCCGCACGGGCGGGCCCGGGGCGCTTTTCCTTCCGGCCGACAACCCTGCCGAGCCGGGGTGAACGCGCTGCCGGCGGGCCGGCCCTCGCCACCGCGATCGCGGTCGCATCCCCCTCACGCCATCCACGCCGGCTTCGGCGGCAGGCCCGGGAACCACCGGTGGGGGTCCACCGCTCGCGGCAGCAGCACCACGAGCGCCGTGGCGGCGATCAGCTTCACATCCACCCACAGGCTCTGGTTCGCCTGGTACCACAGCTCGAGCGCGCCCTTGTAGGGCGCGATGTCCTCGCGGTAGACCGCCATGGCCGGCTTGGTCGCCCGCGCCGTGATCGCCTCCTCGTCCCGGAACACGATCGAGCCGATGCCGGTGAGGCCGGGCTTCGCGGCCACGATCCGCTCCTGCACGCGGTCGGAGTACAGGCCGAAGCTGACGGGCATGAGCGGCCGCCAGCCGACCACGCTCATGTCGCCCAGGATGATGTTGAAGAGCTGCGGCACCTCGTTCAGCTTGGTCATCCTCAGGAAACGGCCCACGGGGAACACCCGCGGGTCGTTGCGGAGCGTGATGTCCCTGGTGCCGGTGTGCTCGCTGTCCCGGCGCATGGTGACGAACTTGAAGACCCGGAACCGCCGCCCCCGGAAGCCCACGCGCTCCTGCCGGAACCAGACGTCCCCCTCGCCGGTCAGGCGGAGCACGACCATCACCACCAGGAGCGGGACGGCCAGCACCGCCAGGGCCGCACCGGCCAGGAGCAGGTCCAGCACCCGCTTCCCTACATACGGTCGTCCAGGTACTTGAACGTCTCCTGGTGCGGGAAGGTCCGCAACGTCTGGTTGAACAGCTCCACCAGCTGCGGCTTGCTCCATCGCCCACTCTCCAGCATCTGCTCGACGGCCGCCACGAACCGCTCGCACGCCCCGTGGTCGTCCCCGCACGGGCGGGCGACCACGCCGATGTCGGCGAAGCGTGCCCAGTCGACCGTCTCCTCGCTCGAGTAGAACTCCTCGTGGTCCTTCTCGCCGGTCGTGTCGCTGGCGAAGAAGTAGCACGGCCAGCGGCCGACAGCCGCGAGCTCCTCGACCCTGGCCCGCGCCTCCTCCTCGGACCCGCACTCGTGCGCCTCGAGCCCGAGGCTCGCCAGGTAGCGCCGCGCGAGGTCCGAGAACTTCACCAGGTGCCGCCCCGGGTCGAGACGGGGCACGAACAGGTCCCGGTTCTCGCCCAGGAAGGTCGCCATCAGGCACAGCACGCCGGCCTCCTCGCCGGTCACGAAGTAGCGCCGCACGTCGTCCGGCGCCACCAGCGGCTGGCGCTTCTCCAGCCGCCGCGTCCAGGAGTGCGGCAGCGACCCATCCGAGAACAGCACGTTGGCGAAGCGCGCGGTCGAGACCGGGATCTCCTCGGCGCGCCGCATCAGCAGCATCTCCATGATGTGCTTGGACGCGCCCATCATGTTGACCGGGTTCGACGCCTTGTCGGTCGAGACGCAGAAGTGCTTCCTCGCCCCCATGGCGATCGCGTGCCGCAGCACCCGGTCGGTGTTCAAGACGTTGACCCGCACCATGCGCATCAGCGTGAAGGGGTCCTTCTCGCTGCGCACGTGCTTGAGCGCCGAGAAGTTGAGCACGTAGTCGTAGGGCCCGTGGTGCGCCACCATGGCGTCGAGCTCGACCGAGCCGCAGTCGAGCGCGAACGCCCTGAAGTCGCCCTCGATGTACCCGAGCGAGCTGCGCAGGTCCCGCACCAGCTCGGCCAGGTTGTTCTCCGAGATGTCCACCACGTGCAGCGCCCGCGGCCGCCGCAGGAACAGCTCCCGCACCACCGCGCTGCCGATCGACCCGGCCCCGCCGACCACCAGGAAGCGCCCGCCGGCGGTGGCATCCCGGATCGACGCCTCGTGCCGCGCCAGGTCCTCGGCGAACAGTGGCGCCGATCGGCCGATCAAGGCTACCGGGTCCCCCGGGAAAACTGGTCTCCCTGTCATGACGACGGCTCTCCTCACTCAGTCGCCGGGCCCACCGGTCACCGCTCGGCCATTGCCCTGGCCGGGACGCCGGCCACCCGCGCCCCGTCGGGCACGTGGCGGGTGACCACGGCACCCGCTGCGACCAGTGCCCCCATGCCGATTCGGACCCCCTGGATCACCACCGCACCGGTGCCGAGGTGGCTCCGGTCGCCCACGGTCACGGTCCCGCTCAGCACCACTCCCGGCGCCAGGTGAACGTGCGCCCCGACCCGGCAGTCATGGTCGACCGCGACTCGGGTGTTGACGATCGTGTTCTCGCCGATGCTCGCCCCGGGCTGTACCACCACGCCCGCCATGAGCTGGGCGCCGGCCGCGACCGCCACGCCCTCGGCCACGACCGCCGACGGGTGCACCAGCGTCGCGAACAAATAGCCCTGGGCCCGGAGCCGCAGGTACACCTCGCGCCGGGCGTTGGGGACCCCAACCGAGCCGACCCCGTTGACCAGCTCCACCTCGCCCGGCGGCAGCTCGGCGATGCACTCGTCCGGCCCGCGCACCTCGGCGCCGCCGATGCGGGTGCCGTACAGGCCCACACTGCGGTCGGTGACGAACAGCACCTGGCGGCCGAGGCACCGGAGCACCTCGAGCAGCACACGCGCGTGCCCCCCCGCACCGACCACCACCACCGGCGGCTGCGCCCCGCTGGATGTCCCCGTCACCGGTCCCACGCTCACGCCTCCGTGCCGGCGCCCTCGGCCGGCACCAGCCCCGCGCTGCTCGGCACGTTGATCACGCGCAGCGCCAGCTCCTCGGTCACCGTCAGGTCCATCCGCGGACAATCCGCGTACATCCGCAGCTGGTGCATCGGCTTCCAGATCGGCCGCGACTGCAGCCCGGCGTCGTTCAGGGCAGCGAGCAGCGCGTCACGCACGTCGAGGCTCGGCTCGTCGAGGAGCAGCACGTTGAGCCAGTAGTTGCTGCGGCACCCGGGCGGCTCTCGAAAGACGCTGATGCCCTCGACGCCCTCGAACGCCTCCACGTACCGCTGCGCCAGCCGCCTCTTCCGCTCCAGGAACCCGGGCAGCTGCTCCAGCTGGGCGCACCCCACCGCGGCGTTGATGTTCGGCATGCGGTAATTGAAGCCGACCTCGTCGTGGATGAACTCCCACCGGTGCGGCGCCTTGGCCGTGGTGGTCAGGTGCCGGGCGCGCGCCGCGAGCTCGTCGTCGTCGGTGATGATCGCGCCGCCGCCGCCGGTGGTGACGATCTTGTTGCCGTTGAAGCTCAGGATGCCCATCCGGCCGAAGGTCCCCGTATGCCTACCGTGGTAGTACGAGCCGAGCGACTCGGCCGCGTCTTCCACCACGACCAGCCCCCACCGGTCGGCGAGCACCATCAGCGGCTCCATGTCGACCGGGTGGCCGAAGGTGTGCATCGGCACGATGGCCGCGATCCGCCGCCCGGTGGCCCGGTTGAAGAGACCCTCGCCGCGCCTCTCGGCGACCTCGTCGAGGTGCCGAGCCAGTCGCGCGGGGTCCAGCCCCAGCGTCCGCGCCTCCACCTCGCAGAAGTGCGGCACCGCCCCCAGGTACGCCACCGCGTTCGCGGTCGCCACGAAGGTCAGCGAGGGCATCAGCACCTCCTCGCCCCGCCCGACCCCGGCCAGCATCAGCGCCACGTGCAACGCCGCGGTGCCGTTCACCATCACCACCGCGTGCCGCGCCCCGGTGAGCTGCGCCAACTCCCGGTCGAACCGGGTGACGAACGACCCCGCGTACGACACCCACGCAGTGTCGACGCACTCCTCGAGGTACGCCAGCTCGTTGCCGCGGAGCTCGGGGCAATGAAGCTGAACCGAGTGAATCGCGGCGTTCGCACTTCGAGTCACGGCGCGGAGTACCTCAACCAGATCAATGCCGGGCGCGATCATCCATCCCTCCACCCAACTCTGCCTTGGCGCCCCCGGGGCGCGCTTCGGTGGCTTCTAACCCGCTTAGTCGCCACGGAGCGTAGCGCGGCGGAAAGAGGCGTTTCCGAGCCCCGCAGCGCTCGTGCCAGTGCCGTCGACCTCATTGCCTTCGCGCCTCGCGCCACTCGCCCAACAAACAGGAGCACAGCCCCTCCCGGCGCAGCGGGTCGCCCACTTGGCGCGGCTCTGTACAGAGGACTGCCCGCTCCGGTTCTGGGAGGCCTCTTAGCTCATGCTGGCACGCAGGGCTCTCCCCCAACCCACATTCCTCGACACCCTCGTCGCTCGATCAGTCGATTCCTGGATCCTCACCAATGGGGGTTCCCGCTGGGGCCAGGCAGGTCTCTCAGACCGAGCTGCTGTTCGAACTCCCGGGCCATCGTGCCGGCGATACGCCTGTAGTTGTGATGCGCAAGCACGTGCCTCCTGCCGTTCGCCCCGAGCGTCTCGCGCTGGTCTCTCGTCATCGAGGCGAACTCCCGTATGGCGGCCGCGATCGCCTGCACATCTCCCGCAGCAACCACCCTTCCGCACCGCGCTGCGGCCACCACGTCGTTCTGCACATCTGGCACCGCATTGAGGACGGGGCGCGCGGCGAGCATGTAGTCCATGAGCTTGTTGGGGCTGATGCCATGCTGGTAGAGCGCAAGAGGCCGGCACCCGTGGTAAGCCACATCCACATGGTCCAGGAAAGAGGGCACCTGCTCCTGGCTCACGGCGTCGAAGAACAACACTCGCCTCAATCCAGCGTCCCTCGCGGCCCGCTCGAGGTCGGCCCGACAAGGGCCGCGCCCGAGGATGGCACAGGCCACCGAATCCTGCCGCAGGATCTCCATCGCCCCGAGCAAGAACTCCAAGGCGTTGGCAGGCCCGATGCTCCCAGCATACCCGACAACCATAAGACCTTCAGCACTCATGCGTTTGAGCGCGCGCGAGTACGGCGAAGGGACCGGGGGAACAGAGCCACTCCCAACGCGCATCGTCACACCTTGCGGCTGGTACCTCCACTTCTCTTCCGCAAGCCCCCGCTGGGTCATGTGGTCCAGTGACCCGGCCAGCGTCGTGAAGACGAGATCCGCCCGTCGATAGGAGTACTCCTCGGCGGCCTGGAGGGCAACTACTAGCGGGTGATACCGCGAGAGCCCAGCCATCTCGACAAGGGTGAGGGGCCAGAGGTCCCGCACCTCTCTGACCGCCAACGCGCTCGCCCTGCGAGCGAGCCGGAATCCGCCCAGGGAGTCCAACCCACCAACAGAGCCACAGATGACCACGTCAGGACGCCATGAGCGCGCGACCCTGGCCGCAATGACGCCCAGACGGGCTGAGAACGCGAGCATGCTGGCAACTCGACCGACGCCGCTGCCCTGGTACCGCGGAACCGGCAGGACCAGGTAACACAGCCCGCCGTGCTCTTGCCATCCGGCCTTGAGTCTGGCTCCAGCGGCGGTGCGGAACAGGTGAGACCACGAGGCGCAGACGATGGCGACCTCGTGCCCCAGCGCTTGCCACTGCCGGGCGAGATGATGCCCTCGGTACGCTGGGCAGATGTCCTCAGGGCCGAGGTGGCTGTTGATCTGGAGGAGTCTCACCAGCGGCGATCCGTCCCCTCTCTGTCTCGGGTTGGCTCAAGGTCAAAGGGCGTGCTCGGTCCTGAGGAGGCGCGTCAGCCCATCACGAGCCGAACCACCTCGAACGCTTCCGCCGCTTCCGCGCCGCACTGGGCGCCCCGCACCCTGGCCAAGCCCCGCAGGAAGTCCTCGCCGGAGTAGGGGCGAAACGCCTGCGAGCGGTACTCGGCCAACGCCGCCGCCTTGCAATCAAGGTGAGCGGTGCCCAACGCGACAAACGCGGAGTTGGAGAACGAGATCAGGTTCTGCGGCAGCTCGTAGCCGAGGATGCTCGAGCGCCTGAAAGCCCGAACCCCCTCTTCGTAGACGGTGTGGTGATCCTGGTGAACGTCGAAGGAGCTGGGGAGTAGCACGACTTCCGGCACAAACTCCCGTTCAACCGCCACAAGCCGCTCCAGGATCTCCTGCCTGTGCGCGGGAAAGTGGCGGACCGGAAATCGACCAACATCCACGAGACCCGCGGGCAGCCCGAGCCTCGCGGTGCAACGACGTGCCTCCTGCTCGAGGACGCCTACGGGGAGACCAAAAGGCACGGACGCCTCGCAGCGAGAGAGCGCCAGGTACCGAACCTCGCATCCAGCCTCGACGAGCCGCACCATCGTCCCCGCGCAACCGAACTCGTCATCAGTGTGGGCGCACAGCACCAACCCCCGCCGGAAGGCAGACAGCAGCCCGTTGCCTGCCCGGGTCACGGTGCCGCCTTCCGCTCGAGCGGCCGCGCCGGGTTGCCAACCACCGTCGCCCCTGGCGCCACGGGCTTGACCACCACCGCGCCGAGACCGACCACCGCCCCGGCGCCGATGGTGATCTGGTTCATCAAGGCTGCGCTCGGCGCCACCCATGCGCCTGCCTCGATGACTGCGCTGCCTCCCAGCATGGCGTTGGCGATCACGACCGCGTCGGCACCGATCGTCACGTTGTGCGCCACGTGGACCAGGTTGTCGATCTTCGCACCGCGGCCGATCACGGTCTCGCCGAGGGCGCCCCGGTCCACGCACGTGTTGCTGCCGATCTCGACGCCATCCTCGACACGCACGCGCCCGACATGCGGGAATCGCCACCAGCGACCATCAGCGTCCCGCTCGTAGCCAAAACCCGACAAACCGATGGAACAGTTCGCACCGATCGCGACCTGGTCCCCGATCTCGGCGTGGGCGATTACGGTGTTGGGGCCGATGGTGCAGCCGGCACCGATGCGCACGCCCGGCCCGAGCACGACCCCATGGGCAAGGGCCGTGTCCTTGCCAACGAGTGCTGTCGGGTGGGCCGGGGGCTGACCCTGGCGGGGCCAGGCGACGTGGAGCTTCTCGGGGAAGAAACGGTTGACTGCGCGAGTGAAGGCGAGCTTCGGCGTGGCGCAAGGTGCCAGCACCGTACCGGCCGGGGGCGCGACTCCCGCCTCGCCGCCGCGGGGGCAAAGCAGGAGAGTGCCGCGGAATGCGGCCAGGCGCCCTGGGTCCTTGAGCAGCTGCTTGGGCGAAAGCCATGCGAGGTCCCCGCCTCGGGCCAACTCGTCTGGCTTGAGGTCCGACAGCTCTCGGTCGGCGTCGGCCGGGTCGCCGACCATGTCCCCCTCCAGCTCGCGTATCTCGCACAGGAACTCGATCACGTCACCTGCAGTCACCATTCTCGTCCTCCCAATGGTATCTGGCGGAGTGAACCGCACCAGAAAGCAGTCGCCGCCGCCTCCCAGGTCGGCGAGTTGCGCAACTGACCGACGAAGGCGAAGACGGGGCCTTCATCGTTCCGCCTGCCGACCTGGGTGCGCGAACCTGAGGGTGCGTCTGATAGCGTACACTGCGCAATCCGGCGAGCGGGCTAACCACCCCGCTTCAGTGACCACTACATGTTGAGGTCTGCCTCGTTCCGGGTCCGCCAGCCACCCAGACCGATAGCGCACATACGGGATTGCGGCCATCCGGGGCCGTCGTCGCCGCAAGAAGACGAGCCGCGATCGACGAGTTGCGGGGCCGGTTCTGTTCTCGTGTCAGACGTAGGAGGCAATAACGCCCACCTACTGCCCTCGCGTGCTCGACGACGCCTACCACAACACCTTGTGCCTACTAGCCCGAAGTGCCTAGCCCGCTCGTCGGATTGCGCGACAGTTGCCCACTGCCCAGGGGCACGCAACGGTTCAGCCCTACACCCTCCACCAGTGTTCTTCACCATCAACCTCGAGTCTCTGCCTAATGACGTGTGCGCCGGTATCGAGGTCGTTGCACTCGCGCGCAAGCGATCCGCGATACCCTGGGTCGCCAAGCAACGGAGTGTGGCAAATCAACGCCAGTTGATCCGGTGGGGCTGCATGGTAGTGGTCGAAGTCGGTACGATCAGGCTCCAAGGTGAAGTGCTTCTCGATGACAACGCACCCGGCATGCACCGCCTCAAGGCAAGCCTGAACCCCCTTGCAGTGGTCCGAGTATCCCAGAAGATAGCACTCATGCGAAGGCCGCCTCTCGTTCAGCACGGCCGCCATGCGCTTGATGTTGGCTTCCACGTTTGCGTCCGACACGGTGCAGGGGTAGCGTACACAGCAGTGCATGGGGATGAGCCTATCAGGGCCGATCATGCCTGCGAGCGCCAAGAGGTGCTTCCAGTCACGGTGACCACCTGTGGAGGCGAACACCGGCAAGCCGGACTTGGCGGCTGCCCGGCACAGGAGTCGGTAGGATGAGTCGCCACTAGCGATCTTCACCGCATCGCATGGGATGGTGTTGAAGTCCCCATGGTGGAAGAAGGACACGACGTAATCAACCCCATGGTCATTCGCACAGACATACCCAGAGGCAAGCACTTCTGGCAGTGGGTCAAGCAGGCACTCGCGCTGTGTCTTCATCTCCCCGCCCTGCCAATGGGCTGGGCAGTCGGGTGCGCACAGGTCCCTGCTCCGGTAGTGCTGGACCTTGACCGCCGAAGCGCCAGCAACGGCAGCGGCGGCGATGTACTCCGCCAATCGCAAGGGGTCATTCTCATGGTGCATGCCGATCTCGGCAATGACATACGGGTGTTCCATGCGGCGAAGATTGCGGGCTATTGTCACTTCAGCCTCCAGGTGTTGTACGCAGTCATGAGTCTATCAATAGACCGCTCGTTGTTGGGGTGCGAAGGCCGGATGCTCGCGAATCTACCGGGCGATGCCATGAAGTCAATTGCGCAGGCCACGGCGTTTTCCACGCTGGTACAGAGTGTGCCATAGGTGTGCGTGTGCTTCCCGTCGTACTCGTTGAGAGCGACGCTAAACACCTGCCTTCCAAGAACCTGGGCCTCCACACAGGTGCGGCCACGGCCTGTGACCAAGCAGGCGGCCTCGAGCATTAGGCTATCGATAGGCAAGCCCTGCACAATGCGGCTGCCGTCAGGGACGAGCGAACCCTCATACGCGGGGCCGAGCAACACCGTGAAGCAGCCGGCCGTGTCGGAGAAGTGCTCGCGCAGTAGAGCATACGCCTTGGCAGAAAGGTCTGGCCTATCCTCACCGCCGAATGTGACCAGCACCCCATACCCAGCCGGTACTGGCAAGCAGCAGTCGAATTGCGGGGCGAGGATGGGCAGGTCCGACCCCATCGCCAAGTCACAGACCACTATGTTGCCGGCACATTCCCTGTTGTGGTCGGAGAAGCGCACCACGAACGGAACAGGTTGGGGCATTTCCATCCCAAGAGGCAGATCGCCAGATGGCGTATCCACAATCACAATGTCGTACTCGCCCCGATCAATGCTCGGAGCGATGTGCCCCTCGTCGATCATCCTCCGGGTTGGTTCGTTGTCAGCTACCCACACCCAAGACCTATGCGGCAACAGGCTGCGAAGCAACTTCTGCCGCACGACATGACCCGTCCCAATGCCTTCGCCACCATGCACGACAGACGCCACCCGTGGCCACTGACGCCTGATCCTCGCCAGCCACAAGTCTGATGGTTCGTCAATGTCACCGTGGTGGCCGCAATGGTATGGGACTGATGGAATCCCCCACCTAGTGCTGTCGCGCGTGACGGTATTGACCAGACACGCAATGCACCCGCCAGTGAAGACGGAGTGCTCTGTGCCAGCCTGTCTGTTCGCCGTCCTGACGGCAATGCAACCGTGCGCATCACCGATGACGCCGTGGAACTCTCTGGCAGAGTAGACAGTGTGGCGCCCGCGCTCGCACTTGCTTGCGATACTCGACACCTCGTCCACCGTAAGGTCTGGGACGGTGGCCTGCACCATGACCAGAACATCATCGCCGCACCAGTCGGAGGACTTCACGATTTCGCACGCCAACTCGTCCAGCGTCTGCGCACCGTCTACAGGCTCACGCCGGTACAACCTGCACCCGATTGAATCAACAAGTTGAGCCATGCGCTCATCGTCGGTGGCCAGTATCACGTCCCATCCCGGCTGCGCGAGGCGCAACGCGCGCTCCACTAGCGTCATGCCGCCGATGGTCTGGAGTCCCTTGCGAGGGATGCTGACGCTGCCGCGCCTGGCCGGGACCACCATGTGGATGGTCATGCGTCAAGCTCCAGTTTCCCCGGCAATGAGCAGGACCGGTGGCCGATCCCCCAGCACAGGCAGGCGCTTCCCGAAGTGAGCCGAGCAAGGCGGCAGTGTGACGGGTTGCTCACGAGCGACCCGTGAGCCACCTGAAGGTGGCAACGCCCTCGGATCGAACGCAACTGCTCCAGTCGCCGATCCTCCGCCTTCTGCTTCCAGCTGCCGCCCAGGCTTGCCTCTTCGTCCCTGCCCACTCTGTGCACGAAGCACCCCCGCGCCAAGAAGTGTTGCCCGACGGGATTCTGCTCCCGATCGAAGTACGCCCGCGCCACGTGGGTCGCGCTCTTCCCCTTGATGAACCCGATGAGCTGCATGACCGAGCACTTCGGCGGAATCGAGATCGGCATGTGCGCGTAGCCTGGCATCAGGTGCCGTTCTTCGATCTCGCAGTGCCTCTGCCTCGCCAAACCCCGTCGCAACCTCCCCGAGATGGCGCCGCAACTCTCTGTTCAGCACCTTCCGACACTACTTCGGAACGAAGACCAGGTGTTGCTAGCAAACCCACACGCCGTGACCCTGACTCACCGTGGCGCCCATCGCCAGTTCCTTCTCGTCGTCCTTAGACGGCCCACGGCTCGGAAGTCGCTGCACGACCCCCGCAGATTTCAGACTGGCGGCCCCCCCGGCAGACCCGGGGGGCTCCGCCGCCTGCGCTGGGCTTTGGGGTCGTTGGCCCGTGGGTCCCAAGAGGTGATGTCGGCGCCGAGCTCGCGAGCCATGAACACCGTCTCCCTGAACACGTCCATCGCGGTTCTTGACGCTGCGAGTCTCTCCGGATGGAAGTTGACCGAAACGCAACCACGGGCACGGCGGACCTCCTCTAAGGTGCGCCGTACTAGCGCGAGGGCGTCCGTAGCGTTGCGGTCTGCGATGGCCGTGTCCATCATCACCATCGGGATGACGCTTGCCGTGCTGGGGCGTTTGTTCAGCAAGTCGAAGCCCGGGTATGGGCGTGCCGTTCCAGCCCTGAAACCGACACGCGCCGGGAAGCCGAACGTGTGGTCCCAGAGGATACCCGCGTCCTCGAGCTGAGAAAACACACGCAGTGCGTCAAACCGCAGGTAGTGATTGCGATGGTGGACAACTGACCTCTCAACCTGGTCCTCGAGGCGGCGGCGCTCGTCCCGATAACCTGATCTCTCGCCGGCACCGTAGCTGCCGTGGAGGCCAATCTCCATCCCGGCCCCGACAACTAAACGGGCAATCGCCCGAGCCGAGCGCCACGTACACGATGTGCGGCTGGAATAGCGCCCAAGCCCATAAGGTCCGGAGAGCATGAAGTAGATGGCGCGAACACCTTGGTCCTGCTCGAAATGGAGGATGCTCTCGATCGCCCTCCTGAGGTGGCCGGGCTTGAGGGCATCCCACAGTGGGATCGCGAACCCCGCCCGCACCCCGGACCACCTAAGAAGTGAACCTGCGATGGCGGTTGGCTCGAGACTCGTGGTGTGATCAAGATCATGGGTGATGATGATCTCGAATCCCCCACCGGCCCGCTGGTATGGGGGCGCACCGCAAAGCGCTCGCCATTCGTCCCCGAGGTAGTCTACCCAGGGTGTGCTCGCACTCGATCCGTCAGGGAAAGCACCCCCCTGGCACCCCGGGTCACCGGGCACCCCGCGCTCCTGCGCCAAGGTCAAGGCATCAGCGACTCGGCACAGGTCTCGGCCAAGAATGGACTTTCCCCCCGGAACCAGAACCAACACCTCGCCGGACGAATCGACCTGGCACCTGGCGCCCTCTGCCCATTCGCCCAAAGCGACCTTGAGAGCGTACCGCGCCGTCCTGAGGTCAAACGTGGGCACCGGCCCGGCAACTGAGCGCCGTCCGCCCAGACCGTCTCCGATGGAGTAGGGCGCCGTCATCGGCCCGACTTGAAGGCGGCCTCTCGCGCGAAACGGACCCCTGGCACGCGGAGCCAGCGAGAGCGACGCGGAGGGACCCCATGCTGGGGTCCGCCGCCGCCCGGGCGCGGGAATGTGCATGTGCCCCATCCGAAGGTGCGAGGGCAGCCCTTGAGGGGTCGCCTCACAGCGGGGTGCAAGCTGTGAGTGATGGGGCAGGCTGCCCCGTGCGCGGAGGGAGGCGAGAGAAGTGCGTTGGTGCGGGGGGAGACGCTATGCCCGACTTGCGCAGGAGCACGGCGCAGGTAGTGGTTGCGGGCACCGACAGGCTCCCTACCGAAGGCCCCCCGAAGGGACCTTGATCGCGGCCAGTACCTGCCCGAGTCGTCGGCGTTGTGGTAGGCGCCATGCACGGCCATCTCGCAACCCGCGTCGACGATGCTCGAGGCGATGCGCCTGACGGCGGGATCAGAGTACCGATACCTCCCGCCCAGGTGGCTGAACGTCCCGTCCTCCAACAGGAAGAACGTCGACCTGAAGCCCAGCCCCCCGTCGATCGACAGGATCTCGTCAATGGCCTGCCCCGGCGGCCTCGGCCTCACGAGCCCGCGGGCGATGCGCCCCAACCCCTGGGTCCTGCTGCCAGGCTTCCCGCAGAACCACACCCTGCGAAGGTGGTTCGCCTCCCCGATGAGCCCGAACAGCTCGCGGTCGTACGCCTGGTCGACATCGTGGGACAGGAACAGAGCGAACCGCGCCCCGTCAGGCCACAGCGCCCCGCCAGCGCCAAGGTGCCTGGCCAGGGTCGGCGGACCCTCCTCACACCCCAGAGCGCGATCACTCAGAAGCGGCACCTGTACCGGACCTTTAACGCCACCTCGAGCGGCAACCACGCCCGGTGCACACCCAGAACCAGCGTCAGAGTCCCGCCGAACCCCCTGAAGTAGCGTTCGATCGGCGGCACGACCGAGCCCTCGAGGTCGAAAACCGACAGACCCAGCTCCTTCGCCCGGAGGATCGCGTGCCACATGGCAAGCGCGCCGGCGCCGTGGTGCGCACCCTCCGAGTAGCCCCCGAGCAAGTAGTACGCCGTGTGGGCATCGTGTGCCACGTAGACGCCGGCAACCGGCCTCCTGCCCATCCACGCGATGAAACAGTACGAGTTCGCGCCAGGGGGGAAGTTGGCGAGGAGAACGTCGGTGCCCGCCAACGGGCAACGCATACCCTGCCGTGCGTAGGTCTCCATCACGAGGGGGCGCAGCGCGCTGGTGTCGGACGCACCCTCGACGGTGATGCCGTCGGACGCCGCCTTGCGGACGTTCTTGCGTCGGCCGCCCGACATCGAGGACAGCAGCACGTCTTCGCTCTGGCCCAGGTCGAGTCGGTAGGTGACCTGCGGCACCACCTTCCAGCCCTGCCACCGAAACGGCAGCGGGTCGGTGACGTTCGTCGACAGGACCAACGATGCCACCGCTGCCCTGGAGGACGTCAGGTAGTCCGCCATGGCTGTGACGACCGCTCGCTGCTCGTCCGCCCTCGCCGACGGGTTGGAGGCAATCGGCTCGTAGAACGGCCCGATTCGCGGCGTGTAAGGCGGGTTGCGATGCACCCGCAGACCGAATCGCCGTTCCTGGCCCACGACAAAGCCGCCCCGCAGGCTGCCGGACGCCTCGTAGATCCCGATCCGGCGCACCGCCGTGCCGAGCGGGTCCGTCCACGCCAGAAAGTCGAACACCGAGCCATGCCGCGCGGCGAGCTGCGCCCACGCTTCCCTGTCGGTGGGAGCGAGCGGCCGCGCGACCAGTGCGCCGCCGCTCACCCCGTCGCCTCCTCGAACCGCGCGCCCAGCGACTCGTAGACCCCGAACAGAACGTCCTCCATCCTCCCCCAGTTCCACCGCTCTCGCACCGCGCGAGCGCCGTTGTCGCCCATTCGGCGCCGACCGGTCGGATCACGGAGAAGGGTCAGGACGCACTGCGCGAGCTCATCCGCCCGGGCCGAGTCGTACAACAGACCCCCGCCTGACTCCTGGACGTACCGCTCGAGCAGGGTCAACCTGGCCGCGATGACCGGCAGCCCGCACGCCATGTACTCGAGGAGCTTGACAGGCAGCGCGCGACGGTACTTCTCACACGGCTGTAGGGGAACCAGCCCGATGAGGCTGGCCCTCAACCTGGCTGCGACCTCCTCGTGCGGCAGCCAACCGGCAATCTCGACCTGCTCGCTGATGCCCAGCCGCCCTATCGTCTCATTGACCTCCTGCGTGAGGCGGTCGCCCTGCAAGCCGATCAGCCGGAGAAGGACCCTCGGCTCCGTCTGACGCAGCAGCGCCACGGCCTCGAGCATGTGGAACAGGCCGCGCTCCCGGCTCATCACGCCGTGGTAGACGATAGGTAACCTGTCGGTTGAGCGCGCGGTCACCTCGTCAACCGGGCCTGCCCCCCCCTCGAAGAGGTGGAGCGGGGGGTAGTTGAAGACGGTGGTCAGCGGCACTCGAATGCCCTGGAAGGCACGGTCCCCCGGTTCGACCGCCGTGACGACGTGGTGGCCGGCGCTCAACAGAGCTCTCTCAGCGGCCTCCGTCGCTGCCGCGACGATTGAAAGCCAGGGTTCGGGCATGCGGCGGTTGAGCAGCATGTCGTCCCTGGTGAACACCTCGTGGGAGTCGTAGATGATCCTCGCCCTGGTGAGCGCTCGAATGAGCGGGATGGCAAGCACGAGGTCGAGGTCGTGCAGGTGACAGAAGTCCGGTCTCTCTCGAACGACCTCCCGGGTTGCCTCGAGAACGGCCCTGATCCTGCCGAGCGGCCCCCGCCGCCGCGGAATCGGTCTGAACGACACCCCGGGCGCCCAGACGAGTTCGTCTCCATCGTCCGGCGCGATCATGGTCACGCCGAGCCTCTTGGCGAGACTGACGGCCTCCTTGTGGTAAATGCGGTCGTCCTGTGCGCCGTGGCGCGTCGTGACGATGGTCACCCTCATGGTGCTGGTAGCCTCACCGACAGACCCACCCGGATTCCGGCTCGGCCCTCCCGACCGGCTCCCCTGCGAGCAGCCCAGCCTCCGCCAACGAGTCGTTGACGGCGCTGGAGTCGGGCGTTGGTCACGGCGGTGATTGGGTGGGTCACGACGACCGAAGCTCTGATTCCGACCTCGCGGCAGCTTGTGGCAAGCTGGGCCCGCCCGAGGCTGAAGCCGGTCCAGTTCGTGCTCATGGACGAGCCCGCGCCTGCACTTCTCGGGCAGCCCGCATGGCGCGCTCACGGGCTTGCCGCCGAAAGCGGGCGACCGCTCCGCTCGGGCTCCTGTGCGTCTAGTTTCCGCGGAGGTCCCTCCTCCTCAAGAGAAAGCGGGCGGCTGTCCTGGCCCGGCCATAGAGCACCTGGTTGTTCGGATAGTCGAAGTGGGAACGCGGCGGTGTCGCGAGGATCGCGCGCATCTCATCCTGGGTGAGACCGAGCTTCTTGGTGACGAACTCCATGTCCTCGCGCAGCAGGTCGTCGTCCGGATAGGGCGGCCTCGCCAGCTCCTGGAGCGCATCCCCGCGCGTCATCTGCCCCGAGCAGATCATGGTGGAGAAATGCGCCCTCCGCTTGTCGATCCCGAACTTCTTCGGCAGGATGTAGCCTTGGAAGAAGCGGGTGATGACAGACTCGTAGTGCTTGCCGCCGTAGTCCTGCCACCCCAGCTCGGCAGCGAGGATGGCCTTCGCCTTCCGCCGGTCGTACGGGACGTAATCCAGGATGCGGACGCTCCTGACGCCACGGACCACCTGGAGCCAGAATCGTCCCAGCAACCCGAAAGTGGGAAACGTCCTGAGCGCTACCCTGCCGTGCCTCCTGTGGATCGCCCGTATGTTCCGGAGGTCCATGTTGCTGTGGCCCCATGCCCTGGGGAGGATCGCCTCGGTCACGATGTTGCCGCCGCTCAGCAGGTACTTGAGACCGTACCGGCCCGTCAGTCGGTTGACGACGGCGGCGATTGCGTGGTCCGTCGGAGCTTCTATGTCCATCACCGAAGCTCTCAGGTATGCCAGCTGAATGTCCCTGAACTCCTCCCAGTCCACCACGTACGTCTCCAGGTCGAACCCGAGCTTGGAGACGATGGCGTGGACGTTGTGGACAGAGGTTTCGGAGTTCCAGCCGTTGTCGAAATGGACGATCAGGGGCCGGAGCCCCAGCTGCTTGGCCAGGTATGCCGTGTAACTGCTGTCGACGCCCCCGCTGATGCCCGAGATGCAGTCGTACCTCTTGTTGCGGCCAGCGGCCTTGATCCTCCCCACGATTTCCGCCAGTTCCCGCTGGCCGGCTTCGTCGTAGTGCAAGTGAACCCTGGCGTACTCCACGTAGTAGTGGCAGTGGTTACACACACCCTCCGCATCGAAGACGATGTCGGGGTCGGAGGTGTCCATCACGCATCGGGAGCATATGCGGGAAGGGGCCTTCACGTCAGGTCTCACGGAGAATCTCCTCCAGGTGGTCCTCGTCGGGATACTGAATGAGCACGGCGCGGTGAGGTCCGTGGAACACGAACAGGCTGCCCGCCGCCGCCGCCGAGGCCTCCGTGGTCGCCAGAACCTGCCGGACGTGGTCGAGCGTTCCAGCCCCCCCAAGAGCGACGAGCGGCACGCTCGAGGCGGCGGCCAGGCGCCCGATCGCTTCGACCTCGTATCCAGTCATCATGCCGTCCCTGTCCACGCAGGTCACCAGGATCTCGCCCGCGCCGGCCTCTTCCAACTCTGCCACGAAGCTGAGTGGCTCGCGTTTGGTGAGTCGCATCGAGAGATAGTCGAAGACACAGTACGTTTGGCGGCGAAAGCGGCCTCTCTTCAGGTTCACCGAAGCCACGACGCTCTGCGAGCCGAACTCTGCCGCCGCCGCCCGGATGAGGCCCAGGTCTCTCAGCGCCGCGTGGTTGACGGCGATCTTCTCGATCCCGGTCGCGAACAACCGTCGCATCTGCGCAATCTGTGTGACCCCGCCCCCATAGCACAACGGCATGAACGCCTCGCTCGCGAGGTCTCGGACAAGCCCGTAATCCGGCTCCCGCCCGGCCGCCGTTACGGAGATGTCCAGGAGGATCAACTCGTCCGCGCCCTTCTCGTTGAGGATCTTCACGGTGTTGATGGGGTCTCCGACGTAGCGCGGCTCTCGGAACCTCCTCGTCTTCACTAGCTTGCCGTCACTGACCTGCAGCACCGGAATCACCCGCTTGCGCACGCTCAGAGCTCCGCGAAGTTCTTCAGCAGCCGCATGCCGAAACGGTGGCTCTTCTCAGGATGGAACTGGACACCGATCATGTGCTCCTGCGCTATCACCGAGTCGAACTCGCACCCGTAGGTCGACGTGGCCAGGGCGTTCTCGCGGGAGGTGCAACGAACGCAGAAGGAGTGGACGAAGTAGAAGCGGGGCTTCTCCCCCAGGCCCTCGAAGAGCGGGTGCGAACGTGCCGGGGAGATTCGGTCCCAACCCATGTGCGGCACTTTCATGCTGGGCGCCAGGCGCTTGAACCGCACCGTCTCGGCATCGATCCAACCGAGACCTCGGCTGGCGCCCTCCTCGCTGGACCGCGTCATGAGCTGCATGCCCAGGCATATTCCCAGGATCGGCGTCCTCTCGGCCATCACTCTCCGGCTGAGCACATCGACCATGCCCCGTTCTTGGAGGTTCTGGATGGCGCGGTCGAAAGCGCCCACCCCCGGCAGGATCAGCTTCGTCGCCCGCTTGATCTCCGCCAAGTCGGATGAAATGAGACTTGGCGCCCCGATCCTCTTGAGCATGTTCCGTATCGAACCCGGATTCCCCATCTGGTAGTCGACGATCACGATCATGGCTTGTCACAGAGCGCCTGGTAGATCCGGATGTGCTCCCTTGCGTTCCGCCCCCAGGAGTGGCGGTCGAGAACTCGCGCGCGCCCGGCCTTACCCATCCGCCGCGCCAACTGCCGATCCGCCAAGAGGGCGGCCAGATGGACCTCCAGCGCTCTGCTGTCCCTCGCTTCGAACAACAGCCCCGTTTCGCCTGTCGTCACGACTTCGGGAGTCCCGCCCACGGCGGCAGCGACTACGGGCAGCTCTGTCGCCATGGCCTCGAGCACCACGTTGGGCAGGCCCTCCGCGTGCGACGGATGCAGCAGCATATCTGCGGCGCGCATGTAGTCGGCCACGAGCGGGTTCGGCACCACGCCGGGCAGGATGAGCCGGCTGCGGCCCATCCGTTCCCCAAGCGCCTCGAGCTCCGCGCGCAACGGGCCGCCCCCGACCACCACCAACCGCAGCTCCGGGTGGGCACGGCCCATCCGTTCGAACGCCTGGGACAACTCGCGCGTTCCTTTCTCGGGGATAAGGGCTCCCACCGCCAGCGCAATCGTCCCATCGGCGGGCAAGCCCAGAGCGAGACGGATCTGAGCCTTGTCCTCGCAGGGGGCAAATAGAGCCGCATCCACTCCGTTGTAGACCACTTCGGGAAGTCCGCGCTGCGGCGCCAGAGTCCTCGCCTGGCGGGCGAGCTCCTGGCTCACCGCGACAAGCGCATGGCATCGCGTGAGGGCATAGCGCGTCTCCCAGGCAATCCAAGCGCTCCGGCGGGGATAGGTGTGGACGTCGCTCCCGCGCGCGGAGACGACGACCGGACTGTGCAAGACGCGACCCGCCAGCACGGCCGCAAACCCATCCGGCGTGAGAGCATGCGCATGAATGACCTGGAAATCGAAGGAACGCCGCACGAGCCGCAGCGCCCGGAGCAGCGGCGCGACCAGCAAAGGCGCCGCCAGAGGCTGCAAGACTCCCGAGGGCGGGCGAGGATAGGGAACGCGCGCGACCAGCAAGCCGCCCCATGATCGTTCCTGGGCTACCAGATGGTAGCGCCTCCATTTGCTTCTGCAGCGCAACGGGCAAGGCGCCCAAGGGATGGGTTGGAGGACCCGGACCTCCACACCCTGGTCGGCCAACGCCCTCGTCTGGCTGTAGATGAAGACGTCGTCTGGACTCAGCGAGGACGCGAACATGTGGCTGACGACGAGAACGCGCATGACAGCCTACCGGATCAGGCCCCGGACACCGCGCGCCCCGGCACGCACCATCTTCGCGTCTCTACCACCTGCTCTTGGGTTGCGATTCGTGGAACAGTGCGGCGCCGGGTGCCAGCGCAGGAGGGGCGCGGCGTGCGGATCTTCCGGGTTGTCCTGAGATCGCCATCTGTCTCTGCGGCACAATCGCGCCTGGCAACCTGACGCAGGCTGTTTGCAGAAAGCCCGCAGCACTCGGCGACCGGTTTGCTACGCAAGAAGGAGGGTTGGCCGCCCCGGGCCAGTTTGGTATTGACCACACTGTCGAGACCTAGACGCAGCTAGTACAACATCCCGAAAGTTCGATTACTAATGAGCTGGGTCGAAATACGCGGCAAACAGCTGCGCGGCACCGTCGGCTACCTCCTCCAG
>CAYTJW010000011.1:0-27662 GCA_964438135.1 uncultured Thermoanaerobaculia bacterium | reverse complement strand
CGGCTCCGGCCCGACGCCTGGCGCCGTCGCTGGACGCGATCGCCGACACCCTGGCCGCGGGGCGGGTCGACGAGGCCCGCCGGATGGTGGCGGAGGAGGTCGCCCGTTTCCCCGACAGCGCCGGTCTGCGCGCCCTGGAGGGGCTGGCCGCGGACGTGGCCGGGGACGTCGACGCTGCCACGTCGGCATACCGCGCGGCCCTCTACCTCGACCCTCGCCTCTACCAGGTCCGCTACCTGCTGGCGGGCTGTTTCGAGCGGGCAGGGTGGCGCGACCAGGCGCGCCGCGCTCACCGCGAGGCGATGGCCGCGGCGACCGCGCCCGACGCCACCGAGCTCCCCCACGGCGACCGTCTCGGCGTGCCCTCCGCGCACCAGATCACGAGCGCGTGCCAGCGGGCCCTCGGTCGCGCCCAGGCGTGACAGGCGGGCGCCCCCGACCGGCGCCGGCCGCGGCGGCGGGCTTTCCTGCCGGCCCCGACGACCACGCCCGACAGGGTGGGGGAGCCGACGGCCGGTCGGCCGAGAGCTGGCCGCCTCGCCGCAGTCGTCCTGCGGCGTCCCGGTTCCTTGGCTACCAGGCCACCTCGACCCGCCGCGGCTTGCCGCCGAACCCGGCCACCATCACGCAGCGGTTGCGCTTGCCGTAGTTGTAGAGGTCCCGGGTGACGCGGACGTCGTCGCGACAGTACTCGACGATGCGGTCGACCTCGCCCCGCCGCCACCACTCGAGGGCCTGCAGCCCGTCGGCGCTCTTGCCGGTGCCGAGGGTGGCTGCGGCAACGCTCTGCAGCTTGGGCGCGAAGCCGAGCCGGGCCTCGATCTCGTACATCAGGTCCAGCGTCGGCAGGGAGAAGAGGTTGCGCTCCGTGTACGCGCTCAGCACCTCGTAGTCGAAGCCCCTGATGTTGTAGCCGACCACCAGCTCGGCGGTGGACAGGAGGTCCACCAGGTCGCCGACCCGCTCCTCGGTGAAGGCCACGAACTCGTCGCGGTCGTAGCGGTAGGCGACGGCCACCGACACGCCGAGCTTGCGCACCTGCGTCCGACCGCCGACCTCCTCGAACGAGCGCTGCGTCTCGAGGTCGAACACCACGACCATTCGGCCCGTGGCGACCTCGCGCCTCGGGTTGTCGTCGAACAGCCCCATCTGCCCGTCCCAGACCTCCACGCCGTCCTCCTTCACCGCTGCCTGGAGTCTAGCGGGACTCCCCCGGCGTGTCGAGGCGGGCCCCAGCCGGTCGCGGTCGAGCGACCACCGCGCCCCGCGCGCCCGGCCCGCCGATCTCCTTCCCCGCTGTGCGGGCGCCGGTGTATCCTGTGCCGGCGCTGTTCCCTGCCGTGCCCAGGGCAGGGGGGGCGCGAGGAGGGCGACCCATGCACCCGTTTCTGCGGCCCGGCGAGTGGCTCGTCACCGGGCGCTTCCTGGACCCGGACGGGAGCGAGACCCGCACCGCCGGGGCGGCCGTGGTCACGGCCAGCGAGCAGTTCCCGGAGATCCTGCAGGCCTCGGTGGAGATGCGTCCGACCGGGGGGGCGGGGCGAGGCCAGGCGGAGTGCAGCTCCTACCACCTGGAGCTGGTCGGCGCCACCCAGGTGCGCTACCGGATGGACTCGATGGCTCTCGCGACGGTGCTGGTCGGCGGCGGCAGCTGCACCGAGCGCTCGCTGATCCTGACCTACGGCTCGACCGAACGTCGGGTGGTCGGCTTCGAGTCGTTCGTGGCTCTGACCCCGGACGAGCTGCTGGCGTGCGGCAGCTTCGTGGCCGAGGGGGTGGTGGTGAAGACCTGGGAGGTCCACCTCGAGCGCGTGCCGGTGCGGTCGCCGTGATCGACCCGCCCCGCGCCGCCCCCCCGCGCGCGGGGGCCGGAGCTGCGCGGGCGCCGCGGACACCGTATACTCCGCCCCCGTGAGCGAGCCGGACCTCGACGAGCTGCCGGGAGGGGGTTCCATGGCCCTCCAGCTGCCCGCATTCAGCGGGCCGCTCGACCTCCTCCTGCACCTGATCCAGAAGAACCGCATCTCCATCTACGACATCCCGGTGGCCCTGGTGTGCGACCAGTACCAGAGCCACCTCCGGTCCATGCAGGAGCTCGACCTGGGGGTCGCCGCGGACTTCCTGTGGATGGCGTCGTGGCTGCTCGAGCTGAAGTCGCGTCTCCTCCTGCCCCGGAGCGGGGAGGAGGAGGAGGACCCCCGCCAGGAGCTGGTCGAGCGGCTGCTGGAGTACCGCCGCTGCAAGGAGCTCGCGTCGATGCTGCAGGAGCGGGAGGCGGTGCGGCGGGGCCTGTGGGCGGCGAGGGTGGGGGTGGAGCCCGCCGCCGGCGAGACCGAGGTCGACTGGGAGGAGGTCGACCTGCGGACCATCGCCCGGGTCTACCTGGAGACGATGCAGCGCTTCGAGGCCTCCCACCCGCCGCCGCTCGAGGTGCCGCCGCTCCGGTTCCGGGTCGAGGACACCATGAAGGAGCTCTACCGGCGGGTGATGACCGAGCGCCTGGTGCCGCTGCTCCGCCACCTGTACACCCGGGCGGACGTCGACGAGATGGTCGTGCTGGTGGTCGCCGCCCTGGAGCTGGTCCGGCTCGGCGGCGTCGCCGCCGAGCAGCGTCTCCCCTTCAGCGAGATCTTCCTGCGCCCGGGCCCCGCCGCCCTGGACGCGGAGCGCCTGCTCGGCGCGGAGGCGAGCCATGGAGCGTGACCGACTGCAGGCGGTGGTCGAGGCCATCCTGGTGACGGCCCGCGCGCCCGTCACCGCGGCGGCCGTGGCCGAGGCGATCGGCGAGGCCGAGGCGAGCCCCGCCGAGGTCGAGCAGGCGCTCCGCGACCTCGAGAGCGAGGTGGAGTCGCCCGCTCGCGGCGTGCGGCTGGAGCGGGTGGCCGGAGGCTGGCGCTGCGTCACCCGACCAGATCTCGAGCCGTACGTTCTCGCCTTTCACGGCGTGAGCCGGCGCCAGCGCCTGTCCCGCGCCGCGCTCGAGGTGCTGGCGATCGTCGCCCACCGCCAGCCGGTGACGCTGCCCGAGATCAACTTCATCCGCGGCGCCAGCTCGGCGGCGGTGACCAGGACGCTGCTGGAGCGCCGCCTGATCCGTCTGGCGGGGCGCAAGCGGGTGCTCGGCAAGCCGTTCCTGTACCGCACGACGCGCGAGTTCCTGGTCCACTTCGGCCTCGACCGGGTCGAGGACCTGCCGGACCCCGAGGACCTCGTCACGGCCGCCGAGACGGTCGAGGAGCCGTAGCGGCGGCTCGCCCGACCTCGAGCCCGCGGTTGCTGCGGGCGCGGCGCGACGGGCACCCCTCGACGACGTCGGCATGCCGACATCCGGCGCCCCGTCGAGCGGCAGCGACCGGTCAGGTGCGGATGGTCGTCATCCGGTTGACGGCGAGCAGCGCCGCGAGCGCGACCGGCAACCACGCCGCCACCGCCGGCGGCAGCAGCTCGGCCTCGCCCATCTTGCCGCACACCGCCACGACCATGAAGTAGCCGATGCCGAGGCCCACCGCGATCGCGATGCCCTGGATGGTGGACACCCGTCGGCCGCCGCCGTGGCCGAGACCGTAGGGCAGGGCCAACAGCACCATGACCGCGACCGACAGCGGGTAGCTGAGCTTCTGGTACCAGCGCACGACCAGCTTGTCTGGGCGGTAGCCCGACGTCTGCACCTCGCGGATGTACACGGCGAGCTCGGCGTAGGTCATCTCGGCCGGTCGGCGGTACTCCTGGGCGAAGTACTCGGGGCCCTCGCTGACGTCGACGATGGTGGGCCGGTTGATCTGCTCGAAGGCCTCGCTGCCGTCGCCCTTGAACTCCCGGAACCAGCCGGAGTCGACCACCCAGCGACCCTGGCTGAACGCCACCCGGTCGGCGAACAGGTGGTACCGCAGCTGCATGGCCCCGTCGATGCGGAACATGGTGAAGCGCGACATGCTCTGCGCGCCGGGCTCGTAGCGCAGGAAGTTGTAGATCGTGGCGCCGTCCCTGGACAGCAGCCACTGACGGTCGGTGGCGCGGTAGGAGCGAGGCACCTCGCGGCCCTTGATGCGGTCGAGGAGGCGCTTGGCCTCGCGGTTCGCCCCGGGCACCACCGACTCCTCGAGCGTCCAGAGCAGGGCCGTGCCCGAGGCGGCCAGCAGCACCATCGGGATCATGAGGCGGTAGACCGAGACCCCGGCCGCCTTGAGCGCGGTCAGCTCGAGCTGCCGGTCGAGCACGGTCAGGACGATCAGGACCGCGATCAGGACCGCGAAGGGCGTGACGTCGAGCACGACCTGGGGCAGCAGGTTCCAGTAGTAGGCGAGGATCACCGACAGGGGAGCGTGGTTCTTGGCGATGTCGTCGACCCGGTCGGTGAGGTCGATGACCACGTACAGCGCCGACGTGCTGAGCAGCACGAGCAGCAGGGGCATGGCCAGGCGGCGGGCCAGGTAGCGGTCGAGCAGCGTGGGGAAGGGGGTCAACGCCAGCCGCCTGGCCGCTGGTCGTGAACCGGCCGCGGGCGTGGTCGCCGCAGCCCCGGCCGGGGTGGTCTCCTCGGCCCCGCCCAGACGCCGGCCGAACCGGGCCAGGAGCCGGTCGGCGAGCCCGGTCATCGGCCCCCGCTCGCCGAGCCAGCGACCGACCCGGAGCAGCAGCAGGAGGGAGACGCCGGACAGCAGCAGGTTGGGCAGCCAGGTCCCCAGCCAGGCCGGAGCGCGGCCTTCCAGCGCGAGCAGCTCCCCGTGGTTGAAGGTCACGTAGTAGAACAGGATCACGCCGATCGACAGGACGAAGCCGCGGCCGCGGCCGGCAGAGCGGGAGCCGATGCCGAGAGGCAGCGCGGCGATCGCGAAGACCACGCACGCGGCCGGGATCGCCACTCGCTTGTGCAGCTCGACCGCCGCGTGGCGGCGTTCCTTCGCCTCCTCGGGGCTCGCCGCCGGCACGGCCAGGATCTCGACCAGCTCGCCGGTCCCGCGCTCGCGGATGCCGGGGCGGTAGCGCGCCTGCCCCTGGTCCGGCAGCGCCAGGCGGTGGACCTGGCGCAGGTTGCGGTTGACCCGGTAGGTGGCCGGCTTGCCGGGCATGAACTGGTGGGTGACGGCGTCCTCCAGCTCGAGCCAGGGCTCGCCGCCGCCGCCGCTGCCGTGATCGGCGCCGGCCACGAGCAGCCGGCCCTGGCGGGCCAGGCTCAGCCGCTCGAGCCCCGGGTCGCTGCGGTCGTACATCACGACCCCGTGCCAGGAGCCGTCCGGGTCGATCTCCCTGAGGTAGAGCAGGACGTTGGCGAAGCCCTCGTGGAACACCCGGGCCTCGATCCGGCCGAGGGCGCGGGCGTTGGTGAAGACCCGCAGCCGCAGCGCCCGCATCTCGCGGGACATGGCCGGGGCGACAACCAGCGTGACGCACGCGTTGGCGGCCGCGATCACCAGACCGGCCAGCACCACCGGCCAGAGCAGGCGGCGGGCCGAGATGCCGGCGGCCTGCAGGGCGACGATCTCGCTGTCGCTGCTCATGCGGCCCATGGCGATCAGGACGCCGAACAGGAAGCCCATCGGCAGGGTCAGGACCACCACCTGCGGCAGGGAGAACAGCAACAGGCGGAGAGCGTCCGCCGCCGGCACGCCGCGGACGAACACCTGCTCGACCAGGGCGAAGATCGCGCGCATGGTCAGCAGGAAGGTGTAGACGACGAAGCCCAGCGCCGCGGGGGGCACGATCTCGCGGATGACCATGCGGTCGAGGCGGGAGACGAGCAGCGCCATGCCGACGGGAGTGTACACGGTCCTCCGGCGGCGTCCACACGGGCACCGGGGGGAGGGCCGGAGGCCGCCGGACGGGTGGGTTTTCCACAGGGCTCGGCCCGGCGGCGCTCCTCCCACAGGTTTTCCACAGGCCGGCCCGCGGTCCACAGCCCTGGGGCCCGGCTGCAATGTCCGATAAGATATATTATGTCAACTAAACAGGGTGGGAGGGCCACGGGGCGGGCTTCCGCGGGCGCGGTCCGAGCCGCGGCCCCTGCCCCTCTCTCCTGGCGCGCGCGCCTCGGCGGGGAACGTCAGCTCGACGGGCTGTCGGCCGTCTCGTCGCCGCTGGCGAGCTCCCCCGCGAGGTCGGCGGAGTCGTCGGCGACGAGCTGCGCGTCCTCGCGCAGGTCGCGGATGATCTCCTCGAGCACGGCGATGACCTCGGTCGGCTCGGGTTGGGTCGCGGCGGGAAACGTGAGCGCCAGGGAGAACCGGCGCTCGGGGTGGCGGTAGCGGAGGACGAACGGGCGGTGGCTGCGGCCGGCGCCGGCGGCATGCGGCGCCGCGGGGTCCGCGACGATTGCCTGGTCCCCACCCAGCTCCAGGCTCTGCCGGAGGTCGCGCACGGCGGCCCGGTCCAGGCTGCGCTCGACGATGGCCTCCACCAGAGCCAGCATGCGCTCGAGGGTGCCGGCCTTGGCGACCTCGAGGAGGATTCCCTTGGCGGTGACGTCGGCATGCCGACACGCGGTGCGGGCGGCGGGAGGGATCTCGAGCAGGCGGAGGGTCTCGGTCACGGTCACCCGGGAGCGGCCGACGGCCTGGGCCACCTGCTCGTGGGTGTAGCCGTACTTGGTCACCAGGGCCTGGAAGCCCTCCGCCTCCTCGAACGGCGTCAGGTCCTCGCGCTGCAGGTTCTCGATCAGCGCGATCTCCAGCGCGGCGTGGTCGGAGACGTCGAGCTCGACGCACGGGACCTCGGCCAGCCCGGCGGCCCGGGCGGCCGCGAGACGGCGCTGGCCGGAGATCAGCTCGTAGGTGGCGCGCCCCCCCTGCCCGTCCCCCGTCTCTGCGCCACTGCTCCCGTCGCGCCGGCGGACCAGGAGGGGCTCGAGCACGCCGTGCCGTGCCACGCTCGCGACCAGGTCCTCCAGGGCGCCGACCTCCAACCGGGGCTGGTCCGCGCCGGCAGCGATCGCCTCCACCGGGACCATGCGGCCGATGCCCTCGCCGAGGCGACGGTTGAGCTCGTCCACGAAGTGGCGGTCGTGGCGCATGCGCCGCCGCTCGGGCAGACCGCGGCTAGCAGTCGGCATGGCTCAAGACCCAGGCGCCGCGCTGGGCGACCGGAGGTGCGTTCACGGTGGGAGCCGGGCTAGGAGACACGCTGCAGGACCTCCTCACAGAGGCGGTAGTACTCGAAGGCCCCGCTCGAGTCGGGGGCGTGCTCGAAGATGCTGCAGCGGTGGGCCGGTGACTCCTCGAGCCGGACCGACTTCGTGACCACGGTCTCGAAGACCAGCGATCCGAAGACGTTCTGGATCTCCTCCTGCACCTGTCGGGACAGGACGGTGCGGCGGTCGACCATGGTCATGAGCACGCCGACGATGCTGAGCTGGGTGTTGGCGCGAGCCTTGATCTTGTCGATCGTCTCCAGCAGGTCGTCGGTCCCCTCCAGGGCGAAGTACGAGGCCTGGATCGGGATCAACACGTGCGACGAGGCGACCAGAGCGTTGACCGTGGTCAGACCCAGGGTCGGCGGCGTGTCGACCAGGATGGCGTCGAAGCGCTCCAGCAGCGGCTCGAGACGGTCCTTGAGCCGGTACGGGGCGTCGAGGTCGCCGGCCAGCGACACCTCGAGCTTGGCCATGGCGATGCGCGAGGGCGCCACCCACAGGCGCTCCAGCCGGGTCTCGTGCAGGACCTGCTCGAGCGCGGTGGCCCCCGACAGCACGTCGAACATGTTCTCGGCCACCGTGTCCAGGTCGAGGAACGACATCGTCGAGTTCGCCTGCGGGTCGAGGTCGACGAGCAGCGTGTTGAGGCCCTTGTGGGCGATGCCGGCGGCCAGGTTGATGGCGGTGGTGGTCTTGCCGACCCCGCCTTTCTGGTTGGCAATGGCGATGATCATGCCAGCGCGTCCCTCCGGGCCCCGTGGGGCGCCAACTATAGGTGCGCCGTCGAAAGGCTGTCAATCTCGTCGGTCGGCGCTCCGGGCACGAGCAGGGACGGGCCCGGTCCCCTGCGCTACATCTCGTAGTCGCCGAGCTCCTCGGGTCCGAGTCGCTCGAGGATCAGACGCAGCGTCTCCTCGCTGCTCGTGCCCTCGACCCGGGCTCCCTCGAGCACCTGCGCGGTGACGAGCACCGGGGCGCTGGCGCGCAGGGCGAGGGCGATGGCGTCGGACGGCCTCGAGTCCACCTCGTGCTCGACGCCGCCGCCGCTGCGCAGGGCGATGGTGGCCAGGAAGACGCTGTCGCGCAGGGTGTGGATGCAGATGTGGTCGACCGTGAGCCCGGCCGCGCCGATCACCGTGGCCAGCAGGTCGTGGGTCATCGGTCGCGGCGTCTTGACGCCCTCGAGCTCGAGGGCGATGGCGTTGGCCTCGCAGACGCCGATCCAGATGGGCAGGAACACGCCGTCGTCGGCCCGCTGCAGGATCACGACCGGCATCTTCGACACCGGGTCGACCACCAGGGCCCGAACCCTCATCTCGACCGGCGATGGGACGGTGTCATCGGCCATGGTACCAATGTGCTGGCTCGAGCCTCCGCTGTCAAGGAGACGGGACGTCGCGCGAGCCCGCCAGGTTCCCCTCGCGGGCATCGGCGCGGCCCGGGGCTGCCGAAGCGACCGCCGCGTCCCCGGGCGGCGCCGCGAGCGGCTCGCCCCGCAGCGAGTGGGCCGTGGCGCCGGTGACCCGCACCTCGACCAGGTCACCGACCCCCACCCCGGCAGTGTGGGGGAAGTTGACGACCCGGTTGTCCTCTCCCCTCCCCTGCCACTCGGCGCTCGACCTCCGGCTCGGGCCGTCGACCAGCACCCGCACCACGCGGCCCAGCATCGCCTGGTTGAGCTCGCCCGAGATCCGGTCGGTCAGGGCGAAGAGCCGGTGGAGCCGGTCGCGCCGGACCTCGTCGGAGACCTGGTCCGGGCAGCGCGCGGCCGGCGTTCGCGGCCGGGGCGAGAAGGCGAAGGCGAACACCTGCCCGAAGCGGACGCGCTCGAGGACGTCGAGGGTCTGCGAGAAGTCCGCCTCGGTCTCCCCGGGGAAGCCGACGATGATGTCGGTGGAGAGGTTGGCGTCCGGGACCCGGGCCCGGATCCGCCCCACCAGGTCGAGGTACTCCGCCTGGCGGTACCGTCGGGCCATCCGCCGCAGGATGCGGTCGGACCCGGCCTGCAGCGGCAGGTGGAGGTAGCGCGAGACGCGGTCGTGGGTGGCGATGACGTCGATGAGCTCGTCGTCGAACAGGCGGGGGTGGGAGGTGACGAAGCGGACCCGGGCGAGGCCGGGCAGGTCGGCGACCGTGGCCAGCAGGGAGGCGAACCGGGTGCCCGTGCGCGGGCAGCAGTAGGCGTTGACGGTCTGGCCGAGGAGCTCGATCTCCCTGACGCCACTGGCGATGAGACCCGCAGCCTCGTCGACGATCGCCGCCAGCGGGCGGCTCACCTCCGGCCCGCGGGTGAAGGGGACCACGCAGAAGGTGCAGCGCTGGCTGCAGCCCTCGATGACGGTCACCATGCCACGCGGGCCCGGGCGGCGGGCGACCGGCAACTCGGTGGCCGCGGCGGGCTGGTCGAAGCCGGTCAGGACCGGACGACGACCGGCTGCCGACGCGGCCACGACCTCGGCCAGGCGGTCCACATGGCCCGGGCCGATGACGAAGCCGACCGCGCGCGACCGCTGCATCAGGGCGGCCCCCTCCTGCTCGCCGACACAACCACAGACGCCGATCAGGGGCGGGCGCGGCCGGCACGACAGCTCGCCGATTCGGCTGACCACCTTCTGCGCTGCCCTCTCCCGCACCGAGCAGGTGTTGAGGACGACCACGTCGGCGTCCTCCGCCGAGGCCGCGGGCACCAGGCCGAGGGAGACCAGCTGCCCCGCCAGCCGTTCGCTGTCGTGGACGTTCATCTGGCATCCCCAGGTCTCGACCAGGAAGCTCCTCAGGACCTCGCGGCCGGGCGCCCCGGGGGCGGGGACGGGGGCGTCAGCCAAGGTCGCGGAACCAGCCCGGCTGGGCACCGTCCCGTCGCGCCTCGTCGAGGATCTGCGGCAGCTTCGCCTCCTCGACCGGCAGGCGCCGGGACAGCTCGTCGCGGCGGCCGGTGCACTCGTCCAGCCGCACCTTGATCACCCCGTCCCGGTAGGCGGGGTCATCCCAGGCGTAGAACTTGTTCCAGAGGTCGGCGATCTCGAGGTCCAGCTGGGCCAGCTCGGTCCGGATGGCCTCGATCACCTTCTTCTGCTCCGCGTAGCGGTCCCGCCAGGCCTGGCGCTTCGGGTCCTCCTCGCCGGCAGGGGCGCCGGAGCCGTCCCCCTCCGCCCCGCTCGGGGTCTGGTCGGGCCGCGCCGCGCCGGCGGCGCCGGCGCGGGTGGTGGTCTCGGTGAGCCGGCCCTTGGCGGCGTACCGGGCGAGAGTCTCGTTGTCGATCACGATCGGGCCCGCGGGCCGCGCCGCGCCGCTGGCTGCGGCTGCGGCCGCGAGGGGCGACTGGTGAGGCGTCGGCACCGGCGTCGGGGTGGCCGTGGGCAACGGCGTGGGGGTCGGTGCGGGGGTGGCATCCTCTGCGCGCAGACCCGTGCCCGTTGCGAGAACCACCGCCGCGCAGGTGCCGGCGAGTCGCCAAGCCCACCGAGCCGTGCTCATGATCACACCTCCGGCCAGGCCCCGGCCCGGCACTCGCTCATGGTAGCACCGGCGGGACCCAGGCTGTTCCCTCCTGCCGTGCGGGCCGGGTGCGAGCCCGGCAGAGCACGCCTCGACGGGCTCGCGGCGCGCCCGGCTAGACCCTGATCCGGCTCTTGGCAAGGAAGACGGCCAGGCGCTCGAGGAGGTACTCCTCGACCTCCTGGGCCGTGACCAGCCGGGAGGCCTGGCGGGCGAGGTGGGCGCACTCCCGGAAGGACAGCTGGCGGGCGAGGCTGCGGATGGCCGGAATCGCCTGCGGGTTGACGCTGAAGGTGCGCAGCCCGAGGCCGAGCAGGACCGGCATCATCAGGGGGTCGGCGGCCATCTCGCCGCACATCGCGACCTCGATCTGCTCGGCCTCGCCGGCCGCGATCACCTCGGCGATCAGGCGCAGCACCGCCGGGCTGGTCGGGCGGTACATGTCGGCGACGAGCTCGTTGGAGCGGTCCACGGCCAGGGTGTACTGGATGAGGTCGTTGGTGCCGATGGAGAAGAACGCCACCTCTTTCGCCAGCTCCCGGGCCATGACCGCCGACGAGGGCACCTCCACCATGGCGCCCAGGGGAACATCCGCGGGCACCGGCACGCCGCGTCCCCGCAGCTCGTCGGCGAGCTGGCGGACGAACACCCGCGCCATGCGCACCTCTTCGACGCCGGAGATGAGGGGGAACATGATCCGCAGGCTGCCGACCGGGTACTCGGCGGCAACCCGCAGCAGGGCCCGGAGCTGAACCCGGAAGAACTCCGGCTGGGTGAAGCACAGCCGGATGCCGCGCAGACCGAGGACCGGGTTGGCCTCCGGGCTGCCGATGACCTCCCGGGCCAGCTTCTTGCCGCCGAGGTCGAAGGTGCGGATGGTGACCGGTCGGCCAGCCATGCGGCGGACCAGCTCGCGGTAGAGCTCGACGTGGTCCTCCTCCGTCGGCAGGGCGGGGCTGAACCGCATGTAGAGGAACTCGGAGCGGTACAGGCCGATCCCGTCGACGTTCCACTGCAGGGAGTGGTCCAGCTCGGCGGGCAGGTCGACGTTGGCGAGCAGGCGGAGCTTGTGGCCGTCGCGGGTGACGGTGGGCAGCAGGCGCATCTGCAGCAGCTGCGCCTGCTGCTCCTGGTACTCCCGTTGCCGGGAGCGGCTCTCGCTCAGCTCGGCCGGGTCGGGGTCGACGACGATCTTGCCCTCGGAGGCGTCGAGCGCCAGCACGCGCGAGTGCCGCGCGGCCTCGCACACCCCGTGGGCGCCGACGATGGCCGGGATGCCGAAGGAACGAGCGATGATCGTGGTGTGCGAGGTCGGGCCGCCGGTCTCCAGCGCGAAGCCGAGGATCCGGTCGAGCGGCAGTCGCGCCGCGCTGGAGGGCAGCAGGTCGTCGGCCACCAGGATGACCGGGCGGTCGAGGCTCTCGAGCTGCCCAAGCGGCACGCCCTGGAGGGCCTTCATGATCTGGGTGGCGACGTCGAGCACGTCGAGCTTGCGGTCCTGCAGGTAGACGTTGCCGAGCGATTCGAAGCGAGCCACGAGCTCGGCGACGACCTGGTCGAGCGCCCACTCGGCGTTGACCTGCTCCTGGCGGATGCTGTCCTCCACCGGGCCGGCGAAGGAGGGGTCGGCCGCGATCAGCTGGTGAGCTTCGAAGATCGCGGCGTACTCCTCGCCCATCTGCTGCCGCGCGCGCTGCTGGTTCTCCCTGATGCGGTCGACCGTGGTGGCCACGGCCTGGCGGAAGCGCTCCACCTCCGCCTCGACGGCGGCGGCCTGGATCGTGATCCGCAGAGCCGCGATCGGCCGCGTCTCGTGCACGACCGGCTCGCCGATGGCCACGCCGGGGCTCACCCCCAGGCCGTTGATCAGGCGCGAGGCGCTCATGCTCCTTCCCCGAACTTGGCGGCGAACAGCTCGACCAGAGCCCTCACCGCCTGCTCCTCGTCGCTGCCGTCGGCCCGGACCGCGAGGCGCGTGCCCTCGGTGGCGGCCAGCGTCAGCAGGCCGAGGATGGACTTGGCGTTGACCTCCTCCTCGCCGTTGGAGATGAAGACGTCGGCCTCGAAGCCGTTGGCGGTGTGGACGACCTTGGCCGCGGCCCGAGCGTGCAGCCCCAGCCTGTTGGTGATCAAGACCGTCGCCTTGGTCATGCTCCCTCTCCCCGACGCCAGCCGCTGTCCACGGTCATTCTACTCGCCCGAACGGCCCTCCGCCCGGCTCACGGCGTACGCGGGCGGACGAGGAAGTCGCTCGCCACCCGGATGCTGCGCTGGCCGGCCTCGGTGAGGCGGAGCGCGAGCTCGCGCAGGGTCAGTCCCTGGGCCAGCACCGAGGCCAGCTTGACCAGCATGGGCAGGTTCACGCCGGTGACCACCTCGACCTTGTCCGGGGCGAGGAAGGGCAGGACGACGTTGGTGGCGGTGCCGCCGAACATGTCGGTGACGACCAGGACCCCATCGCCGCGGTCAGCGTCGCGGAGGGCCTGCCGCAGCAGGCGCGTGGCCTGGTCGAAGTCCACGTCCCAGGGCAGGGAGAGAGCGGTCGCCGCACCCTGCAGGTGGGGGTCGATGGTCGTCGCCGCCCGCAGCAGCTCGTCGGCCAGGCTGCCGTGAGTCAGGATCAGTACCGGCACCATGATGCGTCACCTCCGGGGATCTCGGTCCCGGTCTCGATGGTGCACCGTGACCGCCTGGCCCTCCTCGCGCAGTGCCGCGGCCGTGCGCTCCGCGAAGTAGACCGAGCGGTGTCGGCCGCCGGTGCAGCCAAACGCGATGACCAACAGCGTCTTGCACTCCTCGCCGTAGCGCGGCAGGAGGTAGCGCAGCAGGTCGAGGAAGCGCCCGACCGCCTCCTCGACCTGCGGCTGCTCCTCCAGCCAGGCGGAAACCGCCGGGTCGTTGCCGGGGAGGGAGCGCAGGTGCTCCTGGTAGAAGGGGTTGGGCAGGAAGCGGACGTCGAAGACGAGGCTCGCGGTCGACGGCACCCCCTGCAGGTACGAGAAGCTCTGCACCTCGACCGTCAGCTGGCTGCGCACCTCGAGGTCGCCCGCGACGGCCAGCACGTGACGCCGCAGGTCGTGCGGAGACAGGCCGGTGGTGTCGATGATGAGGTCGGCCAGGGCTCGGACTCCGACCAGCAGCTCCCGCTCGGCGGCCACGGCCTGCTCGAGGGAGCGATCCCGCAGCGGGTGCGGCCGCCGGGCCACGGAGAACCGGCGCAGCAGGACCTCCGGCGAGGCCTCGACGAACATCAGCCGCAACCCCGGGTACCTCGCCACCAGCTGGCGGTGCACGGCGGGCAGCTTGGACGGGAAGTCGCGGGCGCGCAGGTCGACCACCACGACGAGCTGGCGGCGGTCGCCGCCGGTGCGCTCGAACAGGTCGGGCACGAGGTCGAGGGGGATGTTGTCGACGCAGACGTAGCCGATGTCCTCGAGGCTCCGGCTGAGGACGGTCTTGCCGGCTCCGGACAGGCCGGTGATCATGAACGGGCCGAGGAACCTCTGCCCGTCCGTCATGGCCCCTTGCCGCCCCGGCCGCGGCTGCGCTCGCCGCGGGCGATCTCGTTGATGGCGTCGAGGAAGTCGCTCTCGTCGTGAATGCCCCGCTCGGCCAGCAGGCACCGGCGGACGGCGGTCTCGACCATGATCGCCACGTCGCGCCCCGGCGCGACGGCCATCGTGTACTTCGGGACCTCGATGCCGAGGATCGCCTCGGTGGAGGTCCAAGCGTGGGGTCGCTCCATCAGCTTCTCGCGCCACTCCTGCTCGCGCCGCAGGGTCTCCCGGGTCAGGCTGACGAGCTGGATGACGAGCGAGACGGTCACCGACGGGCTCGTGGCTGTCATGCCGAAGTGCTTGCGGATGTCGATGATCCCGACTCCGCGCAGCTCGAGGTAGTTGTGCAGGAGCTCGTGCGGGCAGCCCCTGAGGCCACGGTCGTGAGTGCGGCGAATGACGACGATGTCGTCGGCCACCAGGCGGTGGCCGCGGTAGATGAGCTCGAGGGCGCACTCGCTCTTGCCCACCCCGGGGTCGCCGACGATCAGGGTGCCGAGGGAGAACACCTCGACCAGCACGCCGTGGCGCTGGACCCGCGGCGCGAGCTCCTCCTCCAGGACCCGGGCCACGGCGCCGATCGCGTCCGCCGTCGAGGTCTCGGTGACGAGGAATGGCACCTTGTGCCGGTCGCAGCAGGCGAGGACGCGGTCGCGCGGACGCAGGCCCTTGGCCGACAGGACGGCCGGCACCTCGAGCTCCACCAGACGCTCCAGCCTGGCGTCCGCCTCGCTCTCGGGCATGGTGGCGAGGAACGAGTACTCCGACTCCCCCAGCACCTGCAGCCGGCCGGGCTTGACGGCTGGCAGGTACCCCGCCAGGGCCAGGCCCGGCTTCTGGATGCGCGGGTTGACGATCGCCCGGCTCGGCAACCCGTTCGCGCCGGCGACGACCTCCAGCTCGAGGAAGGCGAGCCGGCGGTCCTGCACCAACGCCGCCACCGACACGGGCCCGACCCCGCTCACGTCAGGCCCCCCAGCGCGGCCGGCCGCGTCGGCCTCGGAGGGGGCCGGCGTCGGCCGGGTCTCGCGATCGCGGTCGACCGCGCCGCCGATCGCCCGCGCCGAGCCGCGCTCGTGGCTTCCCGTCGGACCGCTGCCCGTGGGGTCCCCATCAGGGCTCGGGCGTGATCAGGCCGAGGTTGTTGTCGCGGCGTCGGTAGAGGACGTTGACGCGGTCGTTGGAGGCGTTGAGGAAGACCAGGAAGTCCGCCCCCGAGCGCTCGAGCTGCAGCATCGCCTCGTCGATGGTCATGGGCTTGATCGGGATGCTGGTGCGGCTGACGATGTGGGGCTCCCCGGAGGCGACCGACTCGGGCTCGATGACCTCCTCGCTCCAGTCCTGCGGGGCCTCCCGGGGCTCGGTGCCGCGCTTGTGGTCCTTGAGCCGGGTCTTGGCCCGGCGCGCCTGCATCTCGAGCTTGTCGATCGCCTCCTGGATGGCGGCGGTGAGGTCCTTGTTCTGGCTGGTGGACTTGATGTCGAAGTCCTTGCCCTTGACGAACAGGTCGGCCACGAAGAGGTGTCGCTCCTGCCCCACCTCGACGCGGATCTCGAGGATGTCGTTGAAGTACTTGGCGATCTTGGCCAGCTTCTTCTCCGTCAGCTGGCGCACCTGGTCGGTGAGAGTCACCTTGCGCGCGATGTACTCGATCTTCATGCGGTTCACCTCTCAGGCCGTGGTCCACTGTCGTTGCCGAAACGCCGTCGGGCCCGGCACCAGCGCCGTGCCCCGGCATGGCTCGCGCCCTTCCCTGCCGCAACCTGGTCCGGCCGGGACGGGAGGACGGCGAGCCGCCCACGCCGCCACCGCTAGAACACCCGTCGTCGCTTGTCGGAGGAAGACAATCCCATCTCCTCACGGTACTTCGCAACAGTTCTCCGGGCCAGCCGCATGCCCTCGCGCTGCAGGATCTTCATCAACTTCGAGTCCGACAGGGGCCGCGCCTGGTCCTCGGCCTCGATCAGCTTGCGGATCCTCGCCTTGACGACCAGGGAGGAGACGTTCTCGCCGTGGGCGGAGTCGACCCCGGAGTGGAAGAAGTACTTCATCGGGAAGAGCCCGCGCGGGGTGTACATGTACTTGTTGCTCACCACCCGCGAGATGGTCGACTCGTGCATGCCGATGTCATCCGCCACCTGGCGCAGCACCATGGGCCGCAGGTGCTCGATGCCGTGGTCGAAGAACGACCGCTGGAAGACGACGATGCTGGTGGCGACCTTGAAGATCGTCCGCTGGCGCTGGTCGATGCTCTTCATCAGCCAGACGGCGCTGCGCAGCTTCTCGCGCAGGTAGCTCGCCACCTGCGGGTCGAGCCGGTCCCGCTCCAGCATGCGCGCGTAGCGGGAGTTGACCCGCAGTCGGGGCAGGCCGTCGTCGTTGAGGATCACGAGGTACTCGCCGTCGACCTTCCGCACGTAGACGTCGGGCTGGACGTAGATGTTCCGGTCCTGGTTGTAGACCCGCCCCGGCTGGGGCTCGAGGCGGTGAATCACGTCCAACAGCGGGCGGATCTCCGCCACCTCGCACTCCAGGAGCCGCGACACCTTCTCCCAGCGCTGGTGGAGGAGGTCGTCCCAGCCCTCGCTCAGGAGCCGGCGCACGCGCGCCAGCAGCTCCTCTTCGCCCGGGCCTCGCTCGAGGCGGTCGACCTGGGCCAGCAGGCACTCCTGCAGGGTGCGTGCCGCGATGCCCGGCGGGTCGAGCGAGCGGACGATGGCGAGAGCGGCGGCGAGGTCCTCCTCCCCCACCCCGGTGGCCCGGCGGATCTCGTCGTCGGTCGCAACCAGGAGGCCCTCGTCGTTGAGGTTGCCGATGACGAACTCGCAGGCCTCGAGGAGGTGCAATGGGCAGCTGGCCAGGTGCAGCTGCCAGACCAGGTGCTCGTACAGGCCGGGAGCCGCCGTCAGGGTGTTCTCGATCGAGCTCTCCCCGTCCTCCCTCGCCGTCAGCGAACGACCCTCGGAGAGACCGTCTCCGAGGTAGTCGGCGAAGAACGCCTCGACGTCGATCTCCCGGTAGCGGTCGTCGGCCGGGTCGGCCTCCCCGCCGCTCGGCTCGCCGGCCGTGGGCGGCGCGGCGCTGTCGCTGTCCGGCCCCGTGGCCGCGCTGCCGGGGTCCTCGACCGTCCCCTCGTCCTCCGTCGCCTGCTCCACCTCGAGCAGGGGGTTCTCCAGGATCTCCTCGGTCAGCGCCTCCTCGAGCTCCAGTCGCGACAGCTGCAGGAGCTTGATCGCCTGCTGCAGCGAAGGGGTCATCACCAGTCGCTGCGCGAGCCTGAGCCGTAGCTTCTGTTCCAGGGCCATACCTTAGAGCCTGAAGTCCTCCCCGAGGTAGATCCGTCTCACGTCAGGGTCGTCGGCGAGGTCCCGCGGCGGACCTGCAGCAAAAATCCTGCCATCCTTGATTATATAGGCCCGATCGGTGATCTTCAACGTCTCTCTGACGTTGTGATCGGTGATCAGGACGCCGATGCCGAGCGCCCGCAACCGCGAGATGATGTCCTGCAGGTCGGACACGGCGATCGGGTCGATGCCGGCGAACGGCTCGTCGAGGAGCACGAAGGTCGGCTCCGTGGCCAGCGACCGGGCGATCTCGAGGCGCCGCCTCTCCCCGCCCGAGAGGGTCTCGGCCCGCTGCCGCCGCAGGGCCGTCAGGCCGAGCTCCTCCAGCAGGCGGTCGACCCGCTCGTGCGCCAGGCGGGACTCGACCCCGAGGGCCTCGAGCACCAACCACAGGTTGTCCTCGACCGACAGGCGACGGAAGGCGCTCGGCTCCTGGGCCAGGTAGCTGATGCCGAGCCGCGCCCGCCGGTACATGGGCAGACCGGTGATGTCCTGCTCCCCCAGCACGACCTGGCCGGCGTCCGGCTCGACCAGGCCGACGATCATGTAGAAGGTGGTGGTCTTGCCGGCGCCGTTCGGACCGAGCAGGCCGACCGTCTCGCCGGCCGAGATGCTCAGGTCGACGTCGTCGACCACCCATCGACGGCGGTACGCCTTGCGCAGCGCCCGCGTTGCCAGCGTGGCCGATGATGCTCGGTTCAGGGTGCCTCCTGCGGCGGGACGCGGCCCGGGTCGCGAGGGCGGGAGGGCCCCGCGGGGAATCCGGGCTCGGCCCCTTCCTCCGGGTAGTAGATGGTGTCGGTCGGCGCGTCGGCGGCGCCGGACACCTGCACGCGGCCGCTCGCCTCCTCCCAGACCAGCTCCGCACCGGAGACCGCGTTGCCCTTCTCGTCCGTCAGCTGGACGGGCGCTCCCCGCACCGTGACGGTGCGGCTGGCCGTGTCGCGGACCGCCTGGCGGCCGGTCATGCGACGGCGGGTGGCGACCTCCACGATCTCGACGCCACCGGTCGCCTCCACCGACGAGACCTGGTTCGCCTCGTCGAAGACCAGGCGCAGCTGCGCGGCCCGCATGACGCGAACGGAGTCGGTGAAGCTGACGTCGCCCCGGTAGACCGCGACCCGGGCGACGCCGTCGTAGTCGAGCGAGCGGGCCAGCACCGTCGCCTCGCCGCCGCCCGCCGCGGACGACCCGGCGACCTCCCCCTCCGGCAGGACCGTGCGCACGTGGCCGAGCGCGTGCAGCGTCTGCTCGGCCTGCGACAGTCGGATCTCGTCGCCCTGCAGCAGCCGTTCGCCCTGCCAGGCGCGGGCGCTGCCCTTGAGGTGGTAGCTCCCGCCCTCCTCGACCGCGGTCAGGTGGTCGGCCGCGAAGTGCACCGGCTCGTCGCTGCCGCTGGCCAGCGGGCCGCGGGCCATGAGCGACGCTCCGGTCAGCTCCCCCTGCACCGAGCCGCGCGCCTCGGCCCGCCGCTCCACCTGCAGGACCCGGACCTGGTCGGCGCTGATCGTCCCCCGCGGGCCGACCAGGACCGCTCGCTGGCGCCCGGTCGGGTCGGCGTGGAGCAGGAGCAGGCCCCCCTTGCCCGCCAGTCGGGCCCGCGCCCCCCTGCCGCGCAGGCCGTCGCCGGCGACCACGACGTTGCCCTCGAGCTCCACCGTGGTCGGCTGCTGCTCCTCGAACCAGACCTGGGTCGAGGCGGCCTCCGCGGTGCGGATGTCCCCCTCGAGCGGCACCTCGTGCAGACAGGTTCCGCCCTCGGCGATCACGGTCAGCAGGCCGGCCGACCCCGCGGCGCCGCGCAGCGCCCAGGCGGCGATGGAACGCTCGTAGTAGGCCGCCGGGTCGCGCGCCACGAGCGTCACCCAGCGGCTGGTGGTCGAGGCCTGGAACTGCCACGAGCCGCCCGCGTCGCGGCTGGCCGTCAGCCGCTCCGCCCAACCGGTGAGCCCGGTCGTGTCGCGGGCCCCCTCCAGGCTCACGCCGCCCTCCAGCTCGAGCTGCCGCGGCGGCCCGTCGTTTCCGTCCAGCCGGACCAAGCCGCTCGGGCCCGTGACCGTGCTTTCCCCGAACGTCAGCCGGTAGCCGTCCGGCAGCCGCACGGTGCCGGTCTGACGCTCGTAGACCACGCGCGCCGCCACCAACCTCCCACCCTGGCGGGAGCGGAGGTCGACGCCCTCCTCGAGCAGCAGGCGGTCCTCCGCGACCGAGTAGCGGGCCCGTCCGGCGCGGCCGATGGCGGTCGGGGACATGAACACCGTCTCGGCACCGGTCACCAGCTCCCGGGTCTCGCCCTCGAAGTGGCCGCGCTCGGTTCGGATGACGGCCCCGTCCGGGAGGCGGAGCTGGATCCCCCCGTCGAGGCGGGTGTCGTGGGTCTGGATGTTGAAAGCGGCGCTGTCGCAGGTCAGGACCCCGCTCGCCCTGCCCTGCTGGTAGAGCTCGAGCTGCACGTCCTGGATCTCGTGCCAGCCGGAGCTCGTCCCGAGGGTGCGGACCGACGTCAGGGCGAAGATCAGCTGCCCGGCCACGGTCTCGACGAAGCGGAAACCGCGGTACTCGGCCGTCGTCTCGCCGGCGTCGCCGCTCTCCGGCGGGGCGACGTCGGCGGGCGGCTCCAGGGTGGCGCCGGGCCGGATGGTGCGGCCGCGGGACACCGCGACCACCGTCGCTGCCGCCAGGCTGCCGAAGATCGCCCAGGCCGTCAGCCGGCGCAGCCAACGCCGGAAGGGCGTCGCCGTGGCGCGCGGCGCCGCGGCGATCGGCATGTGCGGTCCGGCCCCGTCTGCTCGACCGGGCAGAGCCCCGCTCTCACCGCTCACTGCATACGCCCATGGCCCGGAACTTCTTGAACCGCCGCTCGACCAGGGCGTCGGCGCGCAACCGCCGCAGCGGTCGGAGGTGAGTGCGGAGGGCGGCGGCGATGGTGTCCGCCATGCCGCCGGGGTCGATGTGCGCGCCCCCGGGCGGCTCGGGCAGGATCTCGTCGACCACCCCGAGCTGCTTCAGGTCCGCCGCGGTGAGACGCAGGGCTCTCGCGGCATCCTCGGCGCGGGCCTGGTCCTTCCACAGGATGGCGGCGCACCCCTCGGGCGAGATCACCGAGTAGACGGCGTGCTCGAGCATCAGGACGCGGTCGCCGACGCCGAGCGCGAGGGCTCCCCCGGAGCCCCCCTCCCCGGTCACGACCACCACGATCGGCGTCCGCAAGCGGGCCATCTCCAACAGGTTGGTGGCGATCGCCTCGGCCTGACCGCGCTCCTCGGCGTCCAGGCCGGGGTAGGCCCCCGGCGTGTCGACGAAGGTGACGACCGGGCGGTGGAAGCGCTCGGCGAGCTCCATCACCCGCAACGCCTTGCGGTAGCCCTCGGGCCGCGGCATGCCGAAGTTGCGGCGCAGCTTCTCGGCCGTGTCCTTGCCCTTCTGGTGGCCGATGACCGCCACCGGCTCGCCGTCGAAGAACGCGAACCCGGCCACGATCGCGGCGTCGTCGGCGAAGCGCCGGTCGCCGTGCAGCTCGGTGAACTCGGTGAAGACGTTGTTGAGGTAGAACAGCGTGTACGGCCGATCGGGGTGACGAGCGAGCTGACAGCGCTGCCACGGGGTGAGCGACGAGAAAACCGTCGCGATCGCCGCCGAGAGGTTGCGTTGAGCGGCGTCGAGCCGGGACCGAAGCTCGGCCGAGGGGTGCTCCTCGTACTCCGTCTCGAGCCCCTGAACCGCCGCCCGGGCGGACTCGATCGGCTGCAGGAACGGGAGGGAGAGTGATGCCATGACTGGACTGTAACAGACGCCGCCGGAGGGGGTCAATCGAGACGCTGTCGCCGACCGGCGGCCCGGCGTGCCCTATCCCACCGTTCGGACCAGGGGCGGCAGGTACCCCGGCGGTGCCTCGAAGCCGAGCAGCAGCAGCAGGGTCGCCGCCAGGTTGGCGAGGCCGGGCTGGGCCACCGCGTCGTCGGCGCGGAAGCGGTCGGCGTCGCGGCCGACGAGCAGGAACGGGACCGGCGACAGCGTGTGGCTGGTCTTGACCACGGGTCGGCCGTGCTGGTCCCGCTTGACCGCGCCGGTCGCGCGGTCGACCTCCAGCATCATGTCCAGGTTGCCGTGGTCGGCGGTCACGATCATGGTGCCCCCGGCCTCGGCCAGAGCGGCCTCCAGCCGGCCGACGCACTCGTCGACCACCGCCATGGCCTCGACCGCCGCCTCCAGCACTCCGGTGTGGCCGACCATGTCGCCGTTGGCGAAGTTGACCCGCAGGAAACGGGCACGCCCGCTGGCGAGGGCGTCGACCACCACCTGGCACACCTGCCGCGCCTTCATGGCGGGCGCGGTCTCGAACGGGACGACGTCGCTCGGGACCTCGACCCAGTCCTCGCTCGCCGGGTCGAACTTCTCCGAGTTGTTGCCGTTCCAGAAGTAGGTCACGTGGCCGAACTTCTGGGTCTCGGCCGTGGCCAGCTGGGTCACGCCGTTGTGCGCCAGGTACTCGGACACAGTGCGGGAGATCGCCGGCGGCTCGACCAGGTAGCGCGGCGGGATGTGCAGGTCGCCGTCGTACTGCATCATGCCGGCATAGGCGACGTCCGGCCACCGCTGCCGCTCGAAGTGGTCGAAGGCCCGGTCGGTGAACGCGCGCGAGATCTCGATCGCCCGGTCGCCGCGGAAGTTGAACAGCACCACCGCGTCGCCGTCGCGGACCGGGCCGACCGGGAGCCCGCGCTCGTCGACGACCACGAAGGCCGGCAGGTCCTGGTCGATCACGACCGGGTTCTCCTCCCGCAGGGTGCGGACGGCCTCGGCGGCCGAGGGGAAACCGCGGCCGTGGCCGAGAACGTGGGTTTCCCAGCCGCGCCGGACCATGTCCCAGTCGGCGTTGTAGCGGTCCATGGTGATCTTCATCCGGCCGCCGCCGGACGCGACCGCGGCGTCGACCCCGGCCGCCCGGAGCTCGGCCAGGACGCCCTCGAGCCGATCGAGGTAGAGGTGGTAGGTGACCGGGTCGACGTCGCGACCGTCGGCCAGGGCGTGCACCCTGACCCGGCCGACCCCCTCCCTGGGCGCCTGCCGCAGCAGGCCGACCAGGTGGTCGACGTGGCTGTGGACATTGCCGTCGGACAGCAGCCCCAGGAGGTGGAGCGTGCCGCCAGTCGAACGCAGGCGCGCGACCAGCTCCTGCCACCCGCGACCGGCGAAGAGCGACCCGTCGGCGAGGGCGGCGCCGACCAGCTTGGCGCCCTGGTCGAACACCCGGCCGGCGCCCATGGCGTTGTGGCCGACCTCGGAGTTGCCCATGTCGTCCTCGGACGGCAGGCCGACCGCCGGGCCGTGCGCCTTGAGCTTGAGAAACACCGGCGCGGTGGCCATCAGCCGGTCCAGGACCGGGGTCTGGGCGAGGTCGAAGGCGTTGCCTTCGTACCCTTCGGCGCGGCCGCGGTAGAGGCCGACCCCATCCATGATCACCAGGAGCAGCGGCCCGCTGACGCCGCCGAAGGCGGGGTGTCGGTCGAGGGCGAACTCGTTCATGGCGTCCCTCCCCAGGGCGTCGAGGCCCTGCGCGTCGCGGTCTCGTCCTCCGAGCTCGAGCGCCCCGCCCGGGCGGCGGCGGGTCCCCTCCCTCGCGACCCGCGGTGGCGGGCCACGGGTCACCACGCCGGGGCCGGCCCGGCTCAGGCAGTCTCGGCGAGGGAGCGGATGAGGACCACGGTGACGTTGTCGTTGCCGCCCCGCTCGTTGGCCCGGACGATCAGCGCCTCGGCCAACGACGGCAGTGGCCCGCCCTCGTCCAGGGCCTCCGCGATCTCGTCGTCGGTCAGCATCGAGTTGAGGCCGTCGGAGCAGAGCAGGTAGACGTCGCCCACCTCCAGCTCGCCCTCGACGATGTCCACCTTCGGCTCGGCACTGCCGCCGAGGGCCTGGGTGACGACGTTCTTCAGGGGGTGGGAGCGAGCCGCCTCCTCGGTCAGGAAGCCCGCCGCGACCTGCTCGTGCACCCACGAGTGGTCCTCGGTCAGGAGGGACAGCTGACCGCCGCGGAAGCGGTAGGCGCGGCTGTCGCCGACGTGACAGATGATCATGGCGCGGCTCTGGTGCGGGCGGACCGCAGCCACCACGGTCGTCCCCATCCCGCGCAGGTCGACGTTGCCGCTCACCGCCCGGGTGACCTTCTCGTGGCCGGCGATGATGGCGTCCACCAGCCGGTTGGCGGTCGCCGAGCGGGCCATGTTCCAGTGCTCGGGCCAGGTCTCGTTCTCGACCGAGCGGCGAGCGGAGAAGGAGGCGACAATCTCCTCCGCCGCCAGCTTCGAGGCGACCTCTCCGGCCGCGTGACCGCCCATCCCGTCCGCCACCAGGAAGAGGCCGGCGACCTCGTCCACGAGGAAGACGTCCTCGTTGAGACGTCGCTTCATGCCGACGTCGGTCTGGCCCCACGCCTCGAGCTTGATTGCCGCCTTCGTTGCCTGTGCCACGGTGCCTCAGCCCTTGCGACGGAGCCGGCCGAGCAGCCCGTCAGCCTGCGGTTTGTCGGTCTCGTCCAGTCTCTCCAGAACGGCCAACGCCTTGGCGTTCGTCGGGTCGAGCATGAGCGCGTGGTCGGCCGCTCGCCGGGCCCGGCTGGCCATGTTCGCCGCCAGGAACATCTGCGCCTGCTCGGCCCAGATCGCCGCGTTGTTGCTCTCGAGCTGCCCGGCCCGTTCGATGTGGCGCAGCGCGTCTCGCAGGTGACCGGGCAGCCTGGCGTAGGTGACGGCCAGGAAGTAGTGGGCGCGCCCGTTGGTGTCGTCGTGGTTGACCGCCATGCGCAGCTGCTCGAGCGCCTCCTGCAGCTTGCCTTCGCGGAAGGCCTGAGCGCCCTTGCCGGCCAGCCGGCGCGCGATCTCCTTCGGGTCCATGCCCCGGCTCTGGCGGGGGCCCTGGAACATCTCCCGGTCGTAGCGTTCCTTGGCCTCCGGGCGACCGAGGACGTTGAAGGCCTCGGTGATCTCCTGGAAGCGCTCCTCGGCGCGGCGGCGCTCCTCGCCGGTGAAGCGATCGGGGTGCAGCTGCAGGGTCAGTCGCCTGAAGGCTGCCCGGATGTCGTCACCGCTGGCGTCGACGCTCACGCCCAGGATCTCGTAGAGGCTCTGCCGCATCATGGGAATGTCTACCACAGCCGGGCGGTCAACGCAACGCGTTCGGGGCGCGGATACCCTGAGATCCAGCTCCCGGTCCGCCGCTCACTTCGCACGTTGCGTCAGCTCGATCGCCTGCCGGCGCACGACCGGGTGCACGTTGCGGTCGCGGGAGATGCGGGCGACGTCGCGCTGGGACAGCGACGCCAGCATGCGCAGCGCGGTCTGGAGCGGCGTCTTCGGGTTCTGGGTCAGGGCGAGCATCACCTGGTAGCGCCGGACCCACCGCCGGTTGTCGCAGATGAGGCGGATCACCTCTTCCGACACGCTGCGCGAGGCGGCGAAGCGCTCGGCCTCCAGGTCGGTCAGCTTGGGGCTCGAGAGCACCGCCCGCACGACCAGGCGGTTGCGCGAGTTGATGAGGATCGCCCGCTCCTCGCGGCCCCCCTTGAGGCCGAGGGTGATCAGGTCCTTGACCGACATCCGCAGGATGCGCCCGAACGCGGAGGTCCCCTGGCGCTGGATCTCCTCCGCCAGGGCGGGGTCGTCGACCATCGCCGGGATCGGCAGCTCCTCCTCGGCGGGGATGTGCGCGCCGATCGCGCGCAGTGCGGCGAGGGCCTGCTCGATGCTCGGCGCAGCCGCCTCGGCGACCTCGGGCACGGCCTCGGCGGCGGCCACCGCCTTGGCGATGAACTCCTCCTCGAACTCGTGCACGCGGCGCAGGACGACGCCCGACACCTGTGCGTTGTCGCGCAGGTCCTCGAGCAGCTCGAGGCAGGCCAGGATGCGGACCTGGTTGGTGATGATGATGTCCTGCACCAGCGGCGTGCCGTTGCGGGCGAGGACGCGCAGGGTCTCGTTCGACGCCCTCGGGTTGCCGGCCACCGCGGCCCAGATCCCCTGCTCCCGACGCAGGCGGGCGAGGAGGTCGAGCTCCAGCGACCCCGGCACCTCCGAGCGCACCCAGGCGACCAGGGCCGCCTCGTCCAACGCCCCGACCGACGACTTCGCCACCGCGGCCAGCTCGGGGTCGGGGTCGGCCGACAGCACCAGCTGCAGCCGGACGAGCTCGTCCCGCGCTACCGGCAGCAGGCCCTGGGCCGCGAACAGGCGCACCTGGCGGGGGACCTGCCCCTTGAGGATGCCGTCGACCAGGGAGGAGGCCGAGCCGAGGGTGACGCTACTCATCACCGGCCCCCGAGCGGAGGGGCGTCACGCCGGACGGCGTCACCTCGACGTGCAGCACCTCGCCGGGCCGGCCGAGGTCCTTGTACTCGACCCCGCCGACCCGGACCGTGGCCGCGGCGGCGTTGCCGAGGGTCAAGAGGACGGGTGCCTCCAGCGCCAGCTTGAGCTCCTCGCCCGCCCTGAGGAGCTCCTGCTCGGTGTGCCCCTCCCGGTCCCGGTAGCGGATCCAGCACTCCTTGCCGGAGGTGACGCGCACCCCGAGGTCGAGGGTGCCGGTCGTGACCTCGCCGCCGCGGGTCGGGAGGCCCTCGGCCGAAGGCACCGTCGGCACGGCCGCGGCCGGCGACGGGGCGTCGGTCGGGTTGGTGACGGGCGTTGGCAGGCCGGCCATGGTGCGCATGGGGTCGGCGGCCGCGGGCGCGCTCTGTCGGGACCGCTGGACGATGACGGCCGTCGCCGCCAGCGCCACGATCGCCCCCAGCACCAGCGGCACCCAGAACTGCCACCGGACGGCGTGCTGCGGCACCGGCTCGTCCACCACCAGGCTGGGGTGGGAGCCCGAGCTGACCGCGAACCGCTCCCAGGCGGCGTCGAGGCCGTCGAGCAGCAGTCGCTCGTCCGCGCCGATCAGACGTGCGTACTGGCGCACGAAGTTGCGGGTGAAGACGCGCTCGGGCAGGAACTGGAAACGGCCCGCCTCCAGCGACTCCAAGATCCGCCGGGAGATCTTGGTCTCGGCGCAGATCTCGTCGAGGGAGACCCCGGCGCCCTCGCGCAGCTGCCGCAGCGCTGCCCCGTACTGCTCCGGTCGAGACGGGAGGGAAACCTCGCCGGTCATCAACCGTGCATCATATCACGCGCGCGCCTCCAGGGCTCTGTCGAGCGGTCGGGGGCAGGGTCGGCACGGGCTCGCGCCTCCCGGCCCACAGGCCTCAGGCGTCAGCATCCTGGTCGCCACTCGGGCCGGGCTCCGGCCGGGTGGTCCGCGGGGCCGTCTTGCGCCGGGCGAGAGCCAGGGCGGCGTGGCGGACCGGCTCGGGCAGGTCGGGCCGGCCGGCAATCCGGCGCAGGTCGCCCACTCCCAGGGACACCATCGCGCTGAGCGCGACCGGCAGCGGCGCCCGCTCGCACTCGGCGATCGCCCGCCGGACGCCGTAGACCTGGCCCCAGCGGCTGTGCCGGGCGAGGACCTGGAAGAAGGCCAGGCCGGGCCTGGTGGTGTTGACCATCAGCACGACGTCGTTCTCGACCAGGCGGGGGTTGTCCAGCAGGGCGGTCAGTACCCGCTCGTCGGCGGTCTCGAGCAGCGGCTTGAACAGCGGTCGGTGGGCACGCCGGGCGAGGGCGATCTTCTCCCCCAGAGCCATCCGCTCGAGCCGGTCGAGGATCTTCTTCTCGGCCTGACGCTGGACCACCGGCGGAGTCCGCGGCGTCTGCGCCAGCTGCAGCAGCGACACCCACGGCAGGGTGGGCAGGAGGTCCATGACGCGCGCGAACGGGTAGCCGCGAAACCCGGCCAGCAGCTCCCGCACTCCCGGCGCGGCGGTCCACTGCGGCGACTCCGCGATCAGCAGCGCGATCTCGAGCGAGCAGTACGGGTTGCGCAGCACCTCGAGGACCTCGCCCTGGTCCAGGTCGGCGTCCCGCACTCTCGCCAGCAGCTCCGCCGGCGGCAGCAACGAGAGCTTGCGCGCCACCCCACCATTCTAGCCGCGGCGGGGACGAGCGCTCGGCCGTCAGCGCTCGCGTCCTTCGCCCGGCCAGCGGCTGGCCCGAGCCGGCCGGCGGGGAAGCGCGGCCGCCGCCTCAACCGGGGAGGTCGAGGTCGTCGCCC
>CAYTJW010000010.1:0-27974 GCA_964438135.1 uncultured Thermoanaerobaculia bacterium | reverse complement strand
GCGACCTCGAGTTCCTGCTCCGCGCCGCCAAGAAGGTCCAGGCGATCCGCGAGGACCTCGGCAAGATCGGCCCGGTCATCGCCGAGCAGGTCGAGGCCGCCATGCTCGGTCGGCGCCAGGCGCTCGACACCGACCGTGCCGAGACCGATGCTGCCCCGGTCCGCCGCATGCTCAAGTTCGAGCGCGACCTGCGCGAGCAGATCCGGCGCCTGCGAGACCAGCTCGACGAGACCACCCGCGAGCTGCACCTGTCGCCGGCCAACGTGCTGCGGGTGGTCACGACCGCCCTCGACCTGGCCGGCCAGCCGCAGCTGGTGCCGGTCACCGGCCTCGCCGGCGTCGCCGGCCCGGTGTTCCAGCTGCCGGCGCTCACCGGGAGCTGGCAGTACAGCGCCGACGGGCTGCGCCACCCGCACACCGGCGAGATCCGGCCGATCGTCTTCGACCACGCCCTCGCGGCGGGCCGCGACGACATCGTGCTGGCCCACCTCAACCACCGCCTGGTGCAGATGTGCCTCCGGTTGCTGCGCGCCGAGGTGTGGTCGACCGAGGGCAAGCGCAAGCTCCAGCGGGTCACGGCCCGGCTCGTCCCCGACGAGGTGCTGCGCGACCCGGCGCTGGTCGCCCACGCCCGGCTCGTGGTCATAGGCGGCGACCGGCACCGCCTCCACGAGGAGATCATCCAGGCCGGCGGTCTCCTGCGCGAGGGCCGCTTCGCCGCCATGAACGTCGGCGAGACCGACCGGACCCTCGCCGCCGCCCTGCCCGAGGTGCCGCCGGCTGCCCTCCGCCAGACCCTGCTCGGCCTGTACCCGAAGCACCGCGACTCGCTCGCCCGCGCCCTCGAGGCGCGCATGCGCGACCGCACGAGCGGCCTCGAGAAGCTGCTCGCCGAGCGCCGGGACAAGGAGGTTGCCGACATCCGCACCGTGCTCGAGGAGCTGCAACGCCTCATCACCGAGAAGCTCGACGACCCCGCCCTCAAGCAGATGACCTTCGACGGCTGGGGCGACCCCGAGCGCGAGCAGCTCGAGAACAACATGGACGCCCTGCGCGCCCGCCTGCGCGAAATCCCCTCCGAGATCGAGCGCGAGACCGCGGCCGCGGCGACCCGCTTCTCGAACCTCCAACCCCGCCTCTTCCCGGTCGCGGTGACGTTCCTCGTCCCGCGCCGCCTGGCCCGAGCCTGACCATGTCGATCGCCCGCCACCACGCCGAATGGTCGTCCCTGGTCGAGGTCTCCGGCCCGTTCCTGAGCCTGCCGGTCCTCATGCGGGCCTACCCGCAGGGGCTCGAGGACGTCGACCCGACGGTCGCCCAGCAGCTGCGCTCCGCCTACGAGGAGTGGCAGGAGGACCTCGGCCACCGGTCCCGGGCCGTGCCCACCCACCTGGCGTGGGTCGGCTACGTGCTGCGCGCCGTCCTCGAGCTGCCAGACGACGCCATCGCCGAGGGTCAGGCCATCCCCGGCACCCTCAAGGCCAGCGTGCCCGAGCTCGGCGAGACGCTGCGGCCGACCCACGTCGTGCGCGACCCGGCCGACGGCAAGCCGCGCCTGCTCGTGGCCGCCTACCCGCCCGACCAGCACCTCGAGCGGCCTGCCCTCGGCAAGCGCTGGAAGGCGTCGCCGGCCACGCGGATGACCGAGCTGCTGCACGCCACCGGCGTGCGACTCGGGCTCGTCACCAACGGCGAGCAGTGGATGCTGGTCGACGCCCCGCGCGACGACACGGCCGGCTTCACCTCGTGGTACGCCGAGCTGTGGCTCGAGGAGCGGCTCACCCTGCGCGCGTTCCGCGGGCTCCTCGGCGCGCGCCGCTTCTTCGGCGTCGCGGCCGCCGACACGCTCGAGGCGCTGCTCGCCGAGAGCGCCCAGAACCAGCAGGAGGTCACCGACCAGCTCGGCTACCAGGTGCGCCGCGCCGTGGAGGTGCTGGTCAGCGCCCTCGACCGCGCCGACCAGGACCACGGCCGCAAGCTCCTCGCCGGTGTGCCCGAGCCCGAGGTCTACGAGGCCGCGCTCACCGTCATGATGCGGCTCGTCTTCCTGTTCTGCGCCGAGGAGCGCGACCTGCTGCTGCTCGGCGATCCGCTGTTCGACGAGCACTACGCGGTCTCGCCGCTGCGCGAGCAGCTCCGGCAGGCTGCCGACCAGCACGGCGAGGAGGTCCTCGAGCGCCGCCACGACGCTTGGTGCCGGCTGCTGGCCACCTTCCGGGCCGTGCACGGCGGCGTGCGCCACGAACGCATGACCATCCCGCCCTACGGCGGCCGGCTGTTCGACCCCGACCGCTTCCCGTTCCTCGAGGGCCGCAAGCACGGCACGGCGTGGCGGGCGTCCACCGCCGACCCGCTCCCGGTCAGCAACCGGACCGTGCTCCACCTGCTCGAAGCGCTCCAGCTCCTGCAGGTGAAGGTGCCCGGCGGCGGCTCGGCCGAGGCGCGGCGCCTGTCCTTCCGCGCCCTCGACATCGAGCAGATCGGCCACGTCTACGAGGGGCTCCTCGACCACACTGCCAAGCGCGCCGCCGAGGTGACGCTCGGCCTCGCCGGCAGCCGCGACAAGACCCGCGACTTCGAGCCCGAGGTGGCTCTCTCCCAGCTCGAGGCCCTCGCCACCAAGGGCGGGCCGGCCTTGGTCGAGTACCTGACCGAGGAGTCCCGCCGCTCGGCCAAGGCGATAGAGAAGGCCCTCGGCCGGCCGCTGACCGCGGAGGAGGAGCAACGCCTCCAGGTCGCGTGCGGCGGTGGCGACGATGGGAAGGCGCTACTCGCCCGCGTGCGGCCCTTCGGTGGACTCATCCGGCTCGACACCCTCGGCCACCCGGTCCTCATCCACGGCGGCAGCATCTACGTCACCGAGGGCACGGACCGGCGCTCGACCGGCACCCAGTACACGCCGCGCAGCCTGGCCGAGCCGGTGGTGCAGCACGCCCTCGAGCCGCTCGTCTACGAGGGACCGGCCGAGGGCAAGCCGCGCGAGCAGTGGAAGCTTCGGTCCGTCCGGGAGCTGCTGGCGCTGGCCATCTGTGACTTCGCCTGCGGGTCGGGGGCGTTCCTCGTCCAGGCGTGCCGCTATTTGGCCGCGCGGCTGCTCGAGGCGTGGGAGGCGGTCGAGCGCGAGCACCCCGGCCTGGTCCGCATCACACCGGAGGGCGACCTGTCAAAGGGCCTCCCCGAGGAGCGGCTGATCCCGAAGGACCCCGACGAGCGGTTGACCTACGCCATGCGCCTGGTCGCCCAGCGCTGCCTGTACGGCGTCGACGTCAACCCGCTTGCCGTCGAGATGGCCAAGCTCTCCATGTGGCTGCTCACCCTCGCCAAGGAGAAGCCGTTCACATTCCTCGACCACAGCATCCGCTGCGGCGACTCGTTGCTCGGCATCACGACCCTCGACCAGCTCAAGCGCTTCAGCCTCGCCGAGGGGCCGGTGCAGCAGCGGCTCTCCCAGCAGGTGGCGTTCGACGACCTGGTCGACCGGGCCGTTGCCGCGCGCCTGCGGATCGAGACGATGGGGAGCGACACAATCGACCAGGTCGCCGCGCAGAAGGGGCTGCTCGCCGACGCCGAGGAGCAGATGGGCCGCCTCAAGGCGGCGGCGTACCAGCTCATCGCGGCCGAGTTGGGCGATGTCAGCCCCGACGAGGCAATCCGTCATGCGACCGCGGCGCTGGTGTCCCCAGACCTAGCGGGCGTAATCGGGAATCCTGTTCCTCGGAGCCAGCGGCGGCGCCCGTTTCACTGGCCACTCGAGTTTCCCGAGGTGATGGTCAAGCGGGGTGGATTCAACGCGTTTGTTGGCAATCCGCCGTTCATGGGTGGTTCGAGGATCACGGGGGTTCTGGGCTCAGCCTACAGGGATTACTTGGTCGAACACGTCGCGGGGGGTATTGGTGGTCGGGTCGACCTGTGCACCTACTTCTATCTTCAGGCGTACAGGCTCCTGCGTTCCCAGGGGTCATTCGGTCTGCTCGCCACGAATAGCGTCGCGCAGGGAGATGCCCGCCTCGCCGGCCTCGATTCCATCTGCAAGAACGGCGGTAGCATCTACAAGGCAGTGTCGACCTATCGCTGGCCAGGAAGTGCCAGCGTCAGCGTGGCTATCGTCTGGCTTCGTAGAGGCGTTTGGTCGGGCGCTTCGAACCTAGACGGCCACAGCGTCGCACGCATATCGACGTTCCTCACCGAACAATCACAGGACAAGCCTGGTCCAGAGCGCCTGCGGTCGAATGCGAAGATCGCATTCAGGGGCACAGAGGTAAGAGGTGAGGGCTTCGTACTGTCGCCGGCACAAGCCAACCAACTCCTCAAGCAACGCCCGGAGAACAGGGACGTCCTCTTCCCCTACATGAGTGGCGAAGACCTCAACAGCACACCAGACCAGTCCCCCACGAGGTGGGTGATCAACTTCCATGACTGGTCCTGGGAGCGAGCTTCACAGTATCCAGAGTGCCTCAGGATACTGACCGAGAAGGTCAGGCCGTATCGGGAGACGATTACCAAGCAGATCCATGAGGCTGACTACTGGAAGTTCTGGGATAAGCGATTGGCTGAGTACGCCAAGATCGCTGGGATGAAGCGAGTCCTTGCAACCGCCGCCATCAGCCCAACGAATGCGATGGCGTGGGTGAGACCCGGTATTGTCTTCCAGAACAAGCTAGTCATTTTCGCGCTCGAGCAAGCCTGGGTGTTTGCTGTTTTACAGTCATCAATTCACTGGGAGTGGGTCAGGTACTACACGTCGACCCTCGGCTCAACGACGCTCAACTACTCCCCGACCGATTGCTTTGAGACATTCCCTTTCCCCTGGAAGCCCTCGCTAGTCGCGGCGAACTCCGACTCTCTGCCACTGGAGAGGATTGGAGACGCCTACGACGCCCAACGCACGGCACTCATGCTTGATCGCTCGGTCGGCCTTACGAAGTGTTACAACCTGCTTCACAGGTGCGCTGAGTCCGCAGCTGACGTCGTCCAGCTCAGGGCTCTTCACAAGGAGATGGACGAGATAGTGGCAGTGGCGTATGGATGGGTGGATGTAGATCTCGCGCATGGACTCCAGGAGACGAAGCAGGGAGTTCGCTTCACCATTGGGAAGGAGGCGCGACGAGTGATCCTCGACCGACTCCTGCAGCTAAACCACGAGCGCTACGCCGAGGAGGTCCGCCAGGGACTCCACATCAAGGGGAGGGCTGCCAAGCCAGGCAGCCGGAAGAAGAAGGAAGACGATGAGCTACCCGGCCTCTTCTCGTGACAACGCCTCCCCGGTGGCGAAGTTGCCTGGTACGATGACGACGGTTACGACCCCGATATCACGCCAGCAGGGCAGCAGCATTAGCATCAGCGTTGCCTCGACCAAGACGGACCACAGCCATGCCTGACATCCTCGCCAGCCCTCCCTCCGATCTCGAGCTGCGCTCGCGCCTGATCGACCTGGCGATGAACGACCTCCTCGGCCCTGCCGGTGGCGAGCGGGAGGAGATCGGCGAGCGCAACGTCCGCGACCGTTACCTCGTCGGCGTTCTGGCGCCGGCGAACTGGGCGCAGGCCAGCAAGGGCAAGGCCAGCGGCGTCCGGGAGCCGGCAAAGCCCTACGGCGGTAGCGACGAGGACGACGAGGAAACCCCGGCGATCCCCGACGAGCTTGCGGCCGGCGGCGACGACAGCCTCGACGACGGCACCACCGACAAGGATGTGCCGGTAGCCCAGGCGCACTTCCCCTCGTCCATCGGGCTGACGTTTTCGGTTGCTGAGGGGGTCGAGGCGATCGAGGTCGAGGCGCGCTGGGGTCAGTACCTGCGCGAGGTGAAGGAGGAGCAGCTCGACGAGCGCACCGGCAGGCCGATTCGCGTCTGGCGCCGCTTCCCGCGCGGCGGCGCCGTGACCATCCCGCTCAAGCCCGGCGCTGTCGAGCCCCAAGCCGTCGAGCCCGAGTGCCCCGAGGTCGTGGTCCAGGGGCGCGTTCGACAGCGCGACCACTGCTCGGTGGTCACCCTCTTCCTGGTCAACGGCCAGGAGCTGGCCCGGCCTCGGGACACGAGCTTCGTGTTCCAGCCGCTGCTGCGGGTGACGGCACCCGATGGGGCGGCGGCGTTCGTGCGCAAGGCGCCCTTGCGCTCGACCGACGCGATCGACCCGGCGATCCGGCTGGAGGAGGACCGCCTCGAGCTGCTGTACCGGCGGCACGTCGAGTTTGCCGTCGGCCACGGGGTCGGCGCCCACGCCGAGGTGAGCGCCGAGACGCCTGACCGGGCCGCGGCCATCGAGACCAGGGTCGTGCCGCACCACGAGGTGCCGCGCAGCACGCCCCCGACCGCCGCCGACACCTCGGTCAACCCGGCCTTCGCCGAGCTCAGCGGCCTCGTGCTCGATATGAAAGAGCTGGCGCAGACGCCAGGCGCCGCGGCCCGCGACCGGCTCGCCCCCCTGACCGCCGCCTACCGGGCGTGGATCGACAACGAGGAGAAGGTCGCGAAGGACACGGCGGAGGCGATCGGCCCCCTGGCCGACGCTGCCCGCTCCGCCCTCGACGCCGCCACCAGGAACCTCCGCCGCATCGAGGAGGGGCTCGACCTGCTCGCCTCGGAGCCGAAGGCGGCCCAGGCGTTCGCCTTCATGAACGAGGCGATGTGGCTCCAGCGCACCCACTCGATCTACTCGGAGAAGGTGCGCCGCGGCGAGAGCCCGGACTTCGCCGCCGAGGTCGACGTTTCGGCCAACCGCACCTGGTACCCGTTCCAGATCGCCTTCATCCTCTTGAACCTCCCGAGCCTGACCCGGCTCGACCACTCCGACCGTGGCCCGGACCAGGAGGCGACCGCCGACCTGCTGTTCTTCCCCACCGGCGGCGGCAAGACCGAGGCGTACCTCGGCCTCGCGGCCTACACCATGGCGATCCGCCGCCTGCAGGGGCCGCTCGGGGGGCGCAGCGGCGAGCCCGGCCTCGCGGTGCTCATGCGCTACACGCTGCGCCTCCTCACGATCCAGCAGTTCCAGCGCGCCGCCGCGCTGCTCTGCGCGTGCGAGGTCATCCGCCGCCGCGAGCTGGAGAAGGGGAGTGGGGCCTGGGGCACGGAGCCGTTCCGCATCGGCCTCTGGGTCGGGCAGAAGACGACCCCGAACTGGACCGAGGACGCCGCCGAGGCGATCCAGCAGCACCGCGGCAACCAGGCGGGCTTCGCCGCGGGCGCCGGCACCCCCTACCAGCTCACCGCCTGCCCGTGGTGCGGCAAGGAGATCAAGGCGGGTCGCGACCTCAAGGCGACCTACGGCCCGAGCCAGGTCGGCCGGACCCTCACGCACTGCGGCGACCCCACCGGCGCCTGCCCGTTCAGCCAGCGCCAGGCGCCCGACGAGGGACTGCCGGTCGTGGTCGTCGACGAAGAGATCTACCGGCGCCTGCCCTCCATGCTCATCGCCACGGTCGACAAGTTCGCCCAGATGCCGTGGCGCGGCGAGGTGGGCATGCTGTTCGGCCAGGTCGACGGCCGCTGCGAACGGCACGGCTTCCGCTCGCCGGAGATCGAGGACTCGAGCAGCCACCCGCGGGCCGGCGCGCTGCCGCCGGCGAGGACGGTGCCGGCCGGGCCGCTGCGGCCCCCCGACCTCATCATCCAGGACGAGCTGCACCTCATCAGCGGCCCGCTCGGGAGCCTGGTCGGCCTCTACGAGACGGCCGTGGACCGCCTGTGCAGCTGGGAGGTCGACGGCACGGTCGTGCGGCCCAAGGTCGTCGCCTCGACGGCCACCATCCGCAACGCCCCGACCCAGGTCCACGGGCTGTTCCTGCGGCAGGTGAACGTCTTCCCGCCCCAGGGGCTCGACGTGCGCGACAGCTTCTTCTCGGTGCAGCGCGAGCCGGGCGTGGACCACCCCGGGCGCTTCTACCTCGGCGTCTGCGCGCCGGGGCGGCGCCTCAAAGCCGCCCTGATCCGCGTCTACGTGGCGTTCTTGTGCGCGGCGCAGACCCTCTACGAGGCCCACGGCCAGCAGGTCGACCCGTGGATGACGCTCGTCGGCTACTTCAACTCCATCCGCGAGCTCGGCGGGATGCGCCGGCTCGTCGACGACGACGTGGCGACCCGGGCCAAGAAGATGGACCGTCGCGGGCTCGCCAAGCGGCACATCACGCCGAACCGCGACCTCGAGGAGCTGACGTCGCGCATCCGCTCCGAGGACATCCCGTTCATCCTCGACCGGCTCGAGGCGGTCTTCGATCCGGCCGCGGAGAAGAAGGGCGGGAAGCTCGACGAGAAGAAGGACGAGGGACACAAGGCGCGGCGCCGGCTCGCCGTGCTCCTGGCCACCAACATGATCTCGGTCGGCGTCGACGTGAAGCGCCTCGGGCTCATGGTCGTCGCCGGCCAGCCGAAGTCCACCGCCGAGTACATCCAGGCTACGAGCCGGGTCGGCCGCAGCCGGCCGGGCATCGTCTGCACGGTGTTCAACTGGGCGCGGCCCCGCGACCTCTCGCACTTCGAGCGCTTCGAGCACTACCACGCGACCTTCTACAAGCACGTCGAGGCGCTGTCGGTCACGCCGTTCTCGGCCGGTGCCATCCGGCGCGGCCTGGCCGGCCTGCTGGTCGGCATGCTCCGCCAGCGCGGCAGCGAGATGAACCGCAACGACGCGGCCGGCCGGATCCAGAAGACCGACCCGGCCGTGGACGAGGTCATCGAGCACATCGCCAGGCGGGCGAGCCTGGTCGGGGCGACCGCCGCTGGCGACGAGTGCCGGGCCCAGCTCCGCCACAAGGTCGACCTGTGGAGCGCCGAGGCGCAGAACAAGGCCGGCGGCCGCACGCTGACCTTCGACGTCGCGCGCGGCAAGGATCGTGGCACCTCGGTGCCGCTGCTCCAGCGGCCGGGCCTCGAGCGTTGGGACGAGTTCACCTGCCTGAACTCGCTGCGCGAGGTCGAGCCGACCGTGAAGCTCATCGCCCTCGACGCCGGGGGCCTCGACGAGGACTCCGTCGCGGCCAGCCCTGAAGCGGCCACCACCGACCCCGTGACCCCGGAGGAGCCATGAGCCCCGCGTCGCACCTCCTGCGCAAGTCCGAGGTCGGCGAGCTGCGGCCGAGCCAGCTCCTCACGACCTTCGGCGTCGGCTCGCTGGTCGACCTGCCCAACCTCTCCGCGCTGGTCATGGGGCTCGAGGACTGGCAGACGGCCCACTCCACGGAGATCGCCGAGCCGCGCCTGCTGCGCACCGTCCAGGGGGCGCTCGGCTCCCAGGTCGCGAAGCTCCTCACCCCGCCGCGCGGGCCGGAGACGCCGGGCCGCACCAACTGGTTCGACGAGGCGCACCAGATCGGCGTGCCGGTCGCGCCGTTTCCGCGCTGGCTGGTGTGCTCGCGCTGCCGCCTGCTCGCCCCCCTGTCGTCGGGCCTGTTCACCCCGAAGCAGCTGGCGTTCCAGCCCCACAAGACGCGCTACGAGCACTCGGGCTGCCCGGGCCAGGGCAAGGCGCCGGCCGCCCTGCCAGCCCGTTTCGTCGTCGCCTGCGAGAAGGGCCACCTCGACGACTTCTCGTGGGTCAGCTACGCCCACCGCGGCCCGAGTGTCTGCACCGGCCCCCTCGAGCTGTACGAGGTCGGCGCCTCCGGCGAGGCGTCCGACATCGAGGTCCACTGCCGCACCTGCGACAAGCGGCGGCGCATGGCCGAAGCCTTCGGCAAGGACAACCAGGAGAACATGCCGCCGTGCACCGGGCGCCGGCCGCACCTGCGCGACCACCAGCCAGCGGGGTGCGACGTGCCCCACGTGCGCGCCATGCTCCAGGGCGCCTCGGGCCTCTGGTACTCGGTGTTGGTCTCGGTGCTGTCGATGCCGCCCCAGCAGGCGGACGCCCTCGCCCAGCTCGTCGAAGAGGAGTGGGCGACCCTCGACAAGGCGACCAGTCGCGAGGTGCTGGCCGCCTTCCGCCAGATCGGCCAGCTCAAGGCGTTCGCCAAGTTCAGCGACGACGACGTGTGGGCGGCGATCGAGCGCCGCCGACAACCGGCACCTGAGCCCGCGGGCTCCACGACCGACCTCAAGAGCCCCGAGTGGCAGGTGTTCTCCAACCCCGGCGCCGCGCAGCACAGCCGCGACCTCAAGCTGCGGGCGGTCGACCCGCCGGACAGCTTCGTCCGGCAGCTCGAGCGGGTCGTGGTCGTCGACACCCTGCGGGAGGTCCGGGCGCTGATCGGCTTCACCCGCATCCAGTCGCCGCGCGACTTCGACTCGCCCCTCGACCTGCCCGAGAGCACCCGCGCGCCGCTGTCGCGCCAGCACCCGACCTGGGTGCCGGCGTGCGAGACGCTCGGCGAGGGGATCTTCCTCCAAGTCTCCGAGGCGGCCATCGCCCGGTGGGTGAAGACCAAGGCGGCCCGGCAGCGCGAGGCCGACCTGCGGGCGTCCTACGAGGGCTGGCGCGCGAAGCACAACCTCGACCCGTCGGTTGGCTTCCCGGGCATGCGCTACGTGCTGCTCCACAGCCTGTCGCACGCGCTCATCCGCGAGCTGTCGATGGAGTGCGGCTACACCACGGCCTCGATCGGTGAGCGGATCTACTGCAGCGGCCCGGGCGAGGCCGGCGGCCCGACTGCCGGCATCCTGATCTACACCGCGGCGCCCGACAGCGAGGGCACGCTCGGCGGCCTCGCCGCGCTCGGCGCGCCGGAGCGGCTCGAGGGTCTCCTCCAGCAGGCCCTCGAGCGGTCCCGGTACTGCTCGTCGGACCCGCTCTGCTCGGAGCACGACCCCGGCGTCGACGCCAGCCTGCACGCCGCGGCCTGCCACGCCTGCCTGTTCCTGCCAGAGACATCGTGCGAACGGGGCAACAAGTTCCTCGACCGGGCCGCCCTGGTCGCCACCGTCGAGCAGCAGGACCTCGCCTTCTTCCCGAGCTGACCATGGACCACCCCGCCAAGCACCTCGCGTCCGCGGCAACCAAGCTCGCGGCCGAGCTGCCGCCCGAGGTCGTCGAGGTGGCGGCCGAGGTGCTCCTCACCGCAGCCGACCTGGCGGCGGCCAAGCGCGGCATCGCCGAGCGGGTGGCGCACCCGCAGTACCGCCGAACCATCGGCAGCTTCCTGTCGAAGGCCGGCGGGACGGGAGCGTTGCCGCCGGCTGCTATTGGCGCCGCGCTGCTCACCGCCACCGTCTCCGAGCAGGCGAGCCGCGCGCGCCAGGAGGTCGAGATCGTCTGGACCGGACCGCACAGCGACGCGATCGCGTTCCGCAAGACCGAGCAAGCGATCCTCCAGATCCTCGACTCAGCCGCCTCGCGCATCACGCTCGTGAGCTACGCCGTCTACGCCATCCCGAGGATTCGCGAGTCGCTGGTTCGCGCGGCCAAGCGCGGGGTGCGGATCACCGTGATCCTTGAGACCCCAGACCGCGTCAGCGGCCAGGGTGCCTATGACACCCTGCGCGCCATGGGCGCCGAGGTGGCCGCCTGCTCCAGCGTCTACTACTGGCCGGAGGAGAACCGGCCCAAGGACGGCGGCAAGACCGGCATCCTCCACGTGAAGTGCGTCGCCGCCGACGGCCGCTGGCTCTTCGTCTCGAGCGCCAACCTCACCGAGTACGCCTTCACGATCAACATGGAGCTCGGCGTCCTCATGACCGGCGGAGCGCTGCCGATACAGGTCGAGGCGCTGTTCGGCGACCTGATCCGCGGTGGTGACCTGGTGGTGGTCGGCTGACTGGGTTGAGAAGCGCCCCAGCCAGACCAGCAGCGAACCTGACTCCTCGCCGCGGACCGCGTTGGCTCCTGGACCTGGCGGATCGAGCCGGCAGGGCTGGATTTCGTCAGACTGAGCTTATCAAGAAGCTGATGGGCGGCGCGGGCGAGCGAGCAGCATGCCAGAGAGTCGAGTCATCAGTGATGTTCCCGCTCAGCTCAGGGGAGAGTGAGGGTGAACATGTGCGCGTCCTGCGAGCTTACGACGACACGTGCGTACATGGTTCTCCGCGCCGAGAGCATGATTGCCGTTGGGCAACAGACCAGCCACAATGGTGCAGACGGAGTAATTCGATGAGATGCATGCGGTTACAGCCCCCCGGCAGAGCGCACAGGAGGGGCTCCTCAAAGCCCGTGATTGAATACGCCTCGCTGGTGATGACGTCTACCACCTTGCGCCGGATGGCGCGGCGGATATCCGATGGCCGGTAGCGTCGCCCCCCCGAAGAGCACAGGTGGCGGCGGTTTCGTGTTCGAGGACGACGTCTGCGCCTGGATGCTGGCCTGCATGCTGGCGGGCGAACCGGTCTTCGACACGGAACTCGGTGCACCGCTTCGCCTCGATTTCCAAACCCGCCCCGACGGTTGGCTCCTGGATGACGTGCTGGTGACTACCGCGGTGGGACCGGAGCACCACCGGTTCGCAACATCGATCAAGAGCAACGCTCAGTTCACGGCGTCGACTGCCCCCGCGGACTTCGTCTCATGTATCTGGGAGCAGTGGCTACATATCGGCTCGGCGGTCTTCGATCCCGCTCGCGACTTCATGGTCCTGGTGACCGCCCCTCTGTCGGCAGCAGCTGCTAGTTCGCTTTCGGGGCTCGGAGAGAAAGCGCGGGTGGCGGACCCGAGTCTGCTCTTCTCTCGACTCGCGACTCCGGGATGGGCCACTGAAGACAAACGGAACCTCTTTGCCAGCTTCGCCTGCCCTGCAGCTCTTGGCAGTAGCGCGACGGACGTCGACACCGCGCGGCTGCTGCAACGGCTCCGCTTCCTCCACCGAGACTTCGGCATTGCCACGTCGGACTCGTTGAGGGCCGCGCTCAATCTCTGTCGGCGTGCGGTGCGCAGCCACATCGATGATGACGCTCAGGCTCTCTGGAGCCTTCTGCGCGATGTCGCGGCGGACCTGCGACCCCGCGCCGGTAGCATCACTCTGCACGGACTCATCGATCGTTTGCGGGGGCGCGTCGCGCTCGCCGACTACCCAGATCATGCTGGCGACTGGGCGACGTTGGATGCTCGTTCCCAGCGGGACGCGAGCCTCGTTCCCGATTCCGTCGGAGGCCGCATTCGCATCCCGCGCGACGCGAAGACAGAGGAACTTGCCGCCGCGGTGGTGGCGCACCAACAGATCGCCGTTCTTGGACCGTCGGGGGTTGGCAAGTCCGCACTCGCAAGAGCTGTCTTGGAGCGACGGCAGGCGAGTGGGGATCGGACTCTGTGGCTTGACGCGCGCTCGCTCGATTGTGCGGACTTGGGAATGCTCGAGTCCGCGCTTCACCTCAAGTACCCGTTCGCCGACCTGCTCAGCGCAGCGACCGCCCAGAATCCCCTCCTCGTCCTCGACGGGCTCGACAGGCTCTACTCGGAGCAGGCGTTTCGGAACGTAGCGGCCCTGGTGCGTCTCGCCCGTCTGGAGCCTCCGTCCACACGGTGGCGAATCGTCGCACCGTGCCAGTCGCAGGAATGGCCGCGCGTTCTGGAAGCCCTTCAGCGCGCCGGTGCCTTGAGTGGTGAATGGGCAACCCTCCAAGTCGAGGCTCTGAAGCCATCCGATTTGCGGCCAATCGGCGAAGCGGTACCCGCGCTGAAGCGACTGTTGCTTGAGCCGAAGATCGCTTCGCTGGTGGCGAATCTAAAGCTCCTTGATCTCATCGTGCGTCGGATCGACGAGAGAGGAAGCATCGACTCGGCGGGCTGGATCGGCGAGTCGAGCGTGGCCGATTGGATCTGGAACGTGGAGGTAGACCGGGGTGCCGACAGGATCGCGCGCGGACGCGCTGCTCGCGCGATCGCTCAGCTGCAAGCGGATCACCTTGTCGCGTCGGTGCCTGTTGATGATCTCGACGCGAGCGCGCTGGCACCACTGGACTCGCTCGTCGTAGATCACCTTTGCGTGCGGGTTCCAGGCGATCGAGTTGCGTTCGCGCATGACCTCTACGGAGACTGGGCGCGTCTTCGTATCCTACTGAACAATCGAGCCAATCTGCCAGGGTTCTTCCGCGGGCGGCATGAGTCGCCGTTGTGGCATCGAGCGTTCCGCCTGCTGGGGATCTACCTCCTCGAGCACGCAGGCGGTGTCGCGGACTGGAAGACCACCCTGGCAGCACTTAGCGATGGTGAGATGGGCGTCGTCCACGACGTGCTCTTGGAGGCTCCGGTGTTCGCGGTGAACGCCCGCGAGCTTCTTGATGCGGTGTTCCCCGATCTGATCGCCGGGGGCGGAGTTCTCCTTCGGCGCCTTCTGACACGCTTCTTGGCCTTCGCTACCGTCCCGAATGCAGAAATGGTGGCGCTCGCGCGATCAGCCGGTATGGATGCGAACGAAGCACGCGCTACCTACCGCGTGCCGTACTGGCCGTACTGGCTGGATGTACTAGCGTTCTTGCATGCGCATCGGGATGCTGCCTTGAATGCTGCACCCGCTGAAGTCGCGCGAATCGTCGAGCTGTGGCTGGACTTCACGCCGGAGGGAGCAGTCCGACGGCTTGAAGCAGCCGATCTCGGCGTCATGCTTGGGCAGTACGCCATCGCCTCCAGAGAGGCTCACGGAGGCCGAGACTGCGAACGCGAGCGCGAACGCTTCTACAAATGCGCTCTCGCTGCGGCGCAAGAGCTTCCCGATCAGGTTGCCACCCTCGCACTGACCGCCGCCGAGCGCGCAGCTCGTCCAGTGCCACCGGGCGACTCAGCTCCGATGCCGCCACCCAGGCGCCGAGGGCTCTTTAGGGGTGCAGGGACCACGCGCGGGCCATGGCCTGATGGTCCGCTGGCGCGCGTCGACGAGGCGTTCCAGAACATCGTGCTGGACGGTGCGGCGATTCGTAGCCTGTACCGTGTCCGCCCAGACGTGACGCGCGAAGTCGTGCTTGCAGCACTCATCGACGAGCCCCGAGAGGAGGACTGGAATGACGACTGGCTGCGCCGGGACGAACTTCGTGTTTCCGACCGCCACGGGTGGCTTCCGGCGCTGTACACCCATGGGCCTTTTCTGATGTTCCTCCGCGACAACTTCACGGATGGCCTCGAGTTGGTTGTTCGCCTCGTGGAGTTCGCTGCGACACAAGCTGATGAGAACGCGTTCCGCGAGATGAGGGATTTGCGTGCTCGCGCGATAGCAGAGGGAAGGGCGGAGGCGGATGTCGACGCGTATCTGGCGATCGCCGTTCCGAGAAACGTCACCCTTCTTGATGGTGACCGGACGCTGAGCTTCTCCGGCGACGAACGAGTGTACGGATGGAGCGCCGGACTCGGGAACCCACCCTACGCAGTCGAGTCGGCGCTGATGGCGCTTGAACAGTATTTCTATCAGCGGCTCGACGACGGGAAGGAGATTGCCGAGGAGGTTGGCGCCGTGCTCGCGCGAAGCCACTGCGTCGCTCTTCTAGGTGTGCTCTGTGACATTGGGAAGCGCCAGGAGGCCCTTTTTGAAGGTCCGCTGCGACCACTTCTGACGGCTCCCGAGATCTACGCATGGGAGATCACCAAGCTCGTTCACGGTCGGGATCACTTGATGATCGGGGCCTTCAGGAAGGGCGCGTTCTTCACCAAGCTCGCGCAGCAATTCCACGGCTTGGAGCACCGGAAGCACGATCTGCGCCACGTCGCTATCGCGCTGATGCTGAATCGGGCCTCGATGAGGGAGCATTTCGCGCGTGTTCAAGACTGGTGGCGGCAGCGAGGTGAGTCGAGCACGCGCCTGTCGGATATGACGCAGCAGTTGAGAATCGCGCTCGACCCAGAGAACTACCAGGTCCGCGAGGACCCCAAGCACGGGGTCGTCTTGGTGAATGTCGAGGCGGAACGTGTGGAGGCCGCCCACGCCGACGAGCACCAAGCCATGAACGACCAGATGCTTGTGACCACCTTCCCAATGCGCTGCCGGAAGATCCTCGACGAGAGGCAGGAGCAGACCGAGGGACAATTGGGCGAACTGTGGACTACCTGGACGCGCATTCGAGGGCTCGAGAATGCTGATCTAGGACTCCCGGATGGCGAGAGGAGGTCCGGTGATGAGCATGCAAACGCCGTCGCCGCGGGCGTTGCTCTCTTCCTATGGCACGGCGAATGGTGTTCCCAGGAGCCCAGTAGACGAGAGGTACTCGAGAGCGCGCTCCTCGGTATCGTGAACGAGCCCCCCACGAGATCGGGGTTCGACACCGACGACAGCATCTCAACGTGGACGTGGGACTGTTTCGTCGCCGAGGCGGGCGCAATGTTATGGGGACAGAGCCAGAAGGACGAGCGGTGGAGACGGCTGGTTGGTGAGACGGTCTTCTCCCGCAGGTACGTCGCTCTGCGGGCACTGTTCTCTCGGTGCGCCGAGTACCGCGCGGCGCTTGGCGAGGACTTCATGCGGCTTCGCCGGCTCGCCCTTGAATGGGCATACGTGCGAGATCGCGTCGAGGTGTTTCGCAGGGTCCCGCGCGAGGCATTGCAGCTCGAGGGCCAGACACTCGAGCGAATTCGCCAGGAACTCGCTGCGTGGGGTGAAGAGAGGGTCTCCGCATTCGTCAGCGCTACGTCGACCGGTATTCCGGCAGATTGGAGCACCTGCGACGAGCATGGCCGCTTCGAGGAGATCGACGCCGTTCGCCGCAGGTGGCGCGGGTTCCGCGGCATGGACTTCCGTGTAGTTCGGTGCAGCCACGAGTGGTTGCCGCTCCCCGATAGCGCGAGTAGCCCGGTGGAAAGAGAAGATGTCATTAGGTTCTGGCGCGCCGCGCTGGGGGTCGTCCTCGCGCGACCGCTGACGGACTTGAACCGTCGCGATCATCAATACCCGGAGGATGACGAGCGGTGGGTGCTCGAGAACATCGCGGCGGCAGTTCTCCAGCTTCGGCCGGAAGAGGAGCTCGAGCTGCAGTGGCAGCGCATCCTCGACTTGCACAGCGAGGCCCACGACTGGCCTGAGGTGTTTCTGCATTCGGTCCACCGGCTGGCGCTCGTGTCGCCGACGACACCGACGAACTACGTCCCTCTCGTTCGCGAGATGATCCAACACGCATTCACGGATGTGGCAGGCAAGCAACGGTGGCTGTGGCACGAGCGGGTGTGGGATGCGCTGCTCGGCATCGACTGGTACGTCCGCGAGCTGTGGGACGCGCGCCATGCCGAGACCGTGAGGGAGCTGGCCGATGCGGTCTCACTGTGGATGGACAAGGTCCCGGTTGACGGGCAGCGACTGGAGAACCTCGCGATGTGGCTCGGCCGTCCCGCCGCCACCCCGATCAGGCTCAATACCCTTCCGTGGATTCTCGCGCGCGTTCGAGGCGATGAGAAGCGCACGCTCCGCGATGCCGATGAGGCGGAAGACGCCATCGCGAAGCTCCTGAGCGTTGTGTGGGAGGACCAGAACTCGCTGCGCTCAGCTCCGGATGCGTTCACCGCATTCCGTGGGCTGCTCGCATGGTTGGGCGATCGCCAGAACGCCCTCGGACTTGAGCTCTTCGGCCGGATCGGGGGCCTAGCGTGATACACCTCGTCGCCCTCTAACAGTGTGCTACGGCCGGCGCTCCGCGCCGTTGCCGATGGTGCTGCGGATGCGTGGCGCCCCCGGTTACCGCGGCGAACCGACCGAATGCCGGGGCGCCACCCTCCCGCGGCGTGCACCAACCGAGATGCGGGTGTCATCCACGTGCTTACCGCCACCTCCTGCCCGCGCGGAACGACACCTTCTTCACCTCCGCCGCGCGGTCCTCGTCGAAGACCCGCAGGTAGCCAAGCGTCGTCTCGATGTCGGCGTGGCCCGCCAGCTCACGGGCGATGTGGAGCGGCACGCCAGCGCGCAGGACCTGCGTAACGAAGCTGTGGCGGAGCACGTGGCACGACAGCCCCGCGACGCCCGCGGCCTCTCCGACAGCTCGGACGATGCGGACGAGGCTCATCGGCTGGAGCGCCCGGCGGGTGGCGGCGGTGACGAAGAACTCCGGCGCCACGACTCGGTGCCGCTGCCGCCAGCGAAGGTACTCCCGCAGGATGAGATCGAGCTCGGGCGGGATGTAGGCCGTCCGGTCCTTGCCCTCGTAGGCGCCCTTCCCGCGCACGACGCGGATCGTCCCCGTGTCGAGCTGCACGTCGGCGCGCAGGAGCCGGCAGACCTCTCCGCGGCGCAGGCCGGCGTAGAGCATGACGCTGATCGTCGCGACCGCGAGCGCCCGGGCGAAGCCGCCGTGCCACGGGTAGTTCTCCGCAGCGATGAGGACGCGCTGGCACTCCTCGGGCGTGCGGGCCTTCGGGATGGAGACGCCCGCCTTCGGCGCCGGCAGGCCGTGGAAGGGGCTCTCGGCGCCGTCGCGCTTCTCGCAGTCGGCGAAGAACCCCCGGAGGGCCCGCCAGAGGGAGTTGACCGTGATCGGCCGCAGCCCGCGGCGGGCGTTCCACCGCGCCCAGCCCTCCACGTCGAGCGCGTGGCGGCGGAACTCGGCCGCGGGCCGGGAGAGCGCTTCGCGCACGAATCGCACGTAGTTCTTCAGTGCCTCGCGGTACCACCGGATGCTGGCCGGACTGTGGCGCTTCGCCGTCCGGGCGTAGTCGCAGTAGTCGTCGAACCGCGCGCGCAGCTCGTCGAGCATGCGCAGGTTATCCGGCTGCGGGACGCCGCAATCGACCTCGTGGTGCGGTCCCGCCGGTGTGAGGAGCTTCCGTATTTCGGAACAGCCACCGCCGTCGGCGGCTGGTGACATGAGGTTCCGCGCGTTGGGCATGGGAGTAGGGGGGAGGAAGTGGCGTCCCCACGCTACCTTCCGCGGACCGTTCCCCAGGGGAGACGGCCGACTCCAACTGAACCGAAGCTGGTGACGTTTCCGGGGCTCTTCCCCTGACCGCCTGACGGGGGAAATGGCTCTCAGACACGACGGAAACGTGCACCCGGCAGGATTCGAACCTGCGTTACCAGCTCCGGAGGTTACGGAGAGCTGGGAGTGCCGTTTCCTTGCTTGCAGAAGCCGTTTCGGGCGATTGACCGACACCAGCTTCGGCGTTGGAGGACGGAAGGAACGTGGGGACGTTCGAAGTGTGGACCCGGTGCGACCGTCAGCGCAAGGGATCGGGCGAGGTCGGGCTAGGCGTCCGTCGTCGCAGCATCGAACCGAAGCTGCATCGGCTCTGAGAGCACCTTGGAGAGCGCGTCTGATCCCGACAGCGTGTCGTAGCGGTCCTTCAAGCGGTCACGGAGCTTGAAGAGGCGCTGCTCCGCCGTCCGCACCAACTGCCCGTAGGTCGTCGCGCGGATGACGCCGAATTCCGGATCGCCGACCCCGCGCCTGGCCTGGATGCCTTGCTTGATGGAGTGCCCGACGACGTACGCGTTGATTCGGGGGTTGCCGTCGACGAGACCGCAGCCTAGGAGATCCTCGACGTAGCCCGTTGCTTGCTCCATCGCCTTGCGATCGATCGCAGAACCACCGCGCTTCAGCTCGATCAGGAGCACGTCACGCATCGAAGAGAGGCTCGTGTCGGTGTCGATGCCATCTACCGCCACCGCAGAGAGCGTCGCGTCCTTGAGGATCAGGAGGTCCGGGCGCTGTCGCGGGTTGAGGAACGTCACCTTCTCCGCTCGGTCCGCGAACACCTTCTCGACCGCATTCCGAAGCGACAGGTTCGATGCGTACTCCGCTGACTCGTACTCAGGGCCGAACAGCCACCGTGCCTGGGTGACGAGGGGGTGGAGCGTCTTCAGCTCGTCCACCTTCGGGTCGTTGGAGAGCTTCGCAAGCGCCTCGATGACCGCGAGCCTGCGGTCGATCTCACTGAGGACAGCGAGCGCATCGCGCGCGGACCACTCGCCGAGAAGCCGGTCCAGGGCGTCGATGTCATCGTCGGAGAGCTTCCCGAGCTTCTCGAGGAGGGCCACGCCTGACCTAGATCGCTCCATCCGGATCACTGCCTCTACAGCGATGGAGAGCGTCTCAGGCGGCATGACGTACGACTGCTCTGAGATGGCCTCGACGAATTCCGCGACCTCGATCCTCTCGAGCGGCTGGAGCCTCTCAATATCGGCACGATGGTCGCGCAGGACCGACTCCTTCGTCTCCTGCGCCCGCTCGTGCGACAGACGCCGGAAGACGCTAGTGACGTAGTCGAGGACCGTGTCGAATAGCGCCTCGGTGGCCTCGTTCACCTTGAAGCTCGACCAGTCGCTCGCGACGTCATCGAAGTAGTCCTCGGACTCGATGACGACCGTGTAGCGCTTCGCCAGGGTCGTCCGACCGTCGATCACCATCCGCGTGCCAAGAGTCCAGGACGGCGCGCCGACGAGCCGGCGCCCGACCCAAAAGGCAATCCCCTGCTGCTTCGTGGTGCGGGCTGCCTTCGTTGTGTCCACGAAGTACGCGGTCGCGGTCCGTCCGTCACCCAGATTCAAAACCGTCTGCTCGATGAGGCCGACGTGCGACGCGAGCGGTACGGACCGGCCGTTTACCCGTACCGTGAACGCGGGGTCGTGGAGGAATCGCGCGGAGAGCACGTCGCGAATCCGGTCCGGGGATGGCCGGTGACGGCGAACGGTCACTGTCAGCGTTGTCCCAGACGCAGCTGGGAAGTCTTCGACGTGCGAGCTCGTGACCCGGAACGGATCGATCCCGGAGGTCGTTGCCACGACGAAGGTCGAGCGTTTCCCCTCCCGCGTCGTCCGCACCTCGTACTGGTCGTCGAAGCAGAGGAGCCCGTGCCGCCCGATGCCGTTGCGCCCGTACGCGGCACGGCGCTGACCGGTGCGCGCCGGCGGGAACTCTGCACCTTTCCCCTGGTGCTTGACACGGTTGTAGCCGAGCGTCATCCAACGCTGGACGAACTGCTCGCGGGTCATTCCCGCGCCGTCGTCCTGCACCGTGAGCGGGCGCTCCGACTCGCCGGGGATCGTGAGATCGACGACGGACGCGCCCGCATCCCACGCGTTCGCGACCAACTCCGTGAGCGCGATCTCGGGATTCGTGGCGAGCGAGCCGAGGGTCCGGATCAGGTAATCGTCCTCGAAGAGCGTCTGCTGGATCGGTGCCGACTGTGCTGCGGGACGTTTCGCCACGTGCGCCATTCTGCCACACCACCCGTCAGGCCGCACACGTCACACCTCAGGGGAAGAAGCGCGCCCGATCGTGTGTCGCTCACGAGCTACCCGGCCCAAGCCGGGCAAGAATCCGACCGTCGGTCCCGCCTGGATGCCTGCGCGAAGCCGACTCTGAACGGGCTCGTCGATCCAAGGGCCGGCCTCACTTCCGAGCAGAAGTCAGTGAGAGCCTCATCTTGGGAGGTCGCCGCCGAGGTCGAGCTGTAGCTTCGCGGCCTCGCGGCTGTGCTCGCCGTCGAGGACGTGGCTGTAGCGCTGGAGCATGTCGAGGCTTGCATGCCCGAGCAAGTCCATGGCCACCCGGTCCGGGACGCCGGCCTGCCGCAGCAACGTTGCGTAGGTGTGCCGCAGGAGGTGGGGCGCCACGCGTTCGCCGAGCGCCTTGCTCGCGACCTGGAGGACGCGCCGCAGTGAGCCAAGCCCCAGGGGCCGCTCGCCCGTGAATGTGATGAATGACGGCAACGTGCACGCCGCCCGCCGCCGCTGCTCCCGGTAGGCGGCGAGGATCTCGCAGAGTTGAGGCGGGGCGTAAGCGGTCCGGTCCTTGCCGCCGTGCCGGCCCTTCCCGGCGCGGACGCGGAGCGTCCCCGCCTCGACATCGACGTCCGCGTTCTCGAGGCGCAGCACCTCGCCCCTGCGCAGACCAGCGAAGAGCATGAGCCCGACGGTCGCCAGCGCCGCCGCGCCCTCGAGCCGGCTCCGCCAGTCGAAGTTGCGGACCGCGCCGACGACCCGTTCGGCGGCGCTGCGCGACAGGCAGCGGGGCAGCAGCCGGCCCACGCGCGGCGCCTGGGCGAAGTCGAGCGGGTTCAGGACCCCGTCGAGGCGCTCGAGGCGCCGCACGACGAGCCGCACGGCCCGCCAGTAGTTGTTGATCGTCGAGCGCGACAGGCCGCGGGTCCGCATCGAGGCGACCCAGCCCTCGAGGACCGCCACCTGGGTGCGCAGGTCGCCGCTGAGGAAGCGCCGCTGAGCCCGCGCCCCGGCGAGGAAACGGTGGAACTCAGCGATGCCGTCGCGCGCCCACCGGACAGTCCCAGGGCGCAGACCCTCCACCGCGCCCATGCGCTCGAGCGCGGCGTCGACACGCGCGAGCAGGTGCCCGAGCGACGGGTACTGGAAGGGCCTGGGCGGCTCACCGAACGAGATGAGCCGGGCGTGCCCCGGCGCAGCCCCGAGCCACTGCGCCGCGGCATCGGTGCGCCCCGTCATCTCAGCGTCCGTGCTGCCTGCTGCCGGGCCGCTTGCGCACGCTATGAGGTCTTTGCTGATGGTCATCGAGCGCGGGGGGTGCAGGGCGGGTAGTCTTCGATCACGACGCCCGTCGACACCGGTTCCGTCGAGACGACTGGGGGCCTCCCGGGGCGGTTGACTTGGATGCGCCGGGCGCGGAATCGCCGGCCCCTGATCGCCCAGTAGCAGGAGCCGACCGGGAGGTCGGTCATCTCGCGAATTCGGGCGGTGATCTCCTCGTCGGGTGTGAGCAGCGGGTCGGTTACTCGGTCGTAGGGCCGCACGGCCACGCGCGGGATCGAACCAAGCGGCTCCAGCACGTCGCGACCCAGGAGCTGCGCCTCGCTGTGCGGGAGGCGAAAGAAGAACTGGCGGGCCGTGTTGCCGACGATGAGCGGCCGCAGCGCCGGGGCGAACAACGAGAGCCCCTGCGAGGCGAGCGCCACGGCGACCTTGTACTTCCGTCCGGCGACCAGCAGGTCGACGAGGCCGCCCTCCTCACCGGCGAAGCTGTGCGCCTCGTCGACCAGCACCACGGCGCGGCGGCGCACCTCGGGGCGCTGGCGCTCGCGGCGCAACGCCGACAGCAGCAGCCCGTTCATCACCAGGCGGCCGAGGACGTCGGCCGCCGCCCCGAGCGAGCCACGCGCGAGGTTGACCACGAGGGCCGTGGGCCGGTCGAGGGCGTCGAGCAGGTCGAAGCGCGCCGGGCCACGCCCGAGGAAGGTCCGCACGGCCTGCGAGGACAGCATCGGCGACAGCTTGTTCAGCACCCCGGACACGTACATCTCCTCCCTGGCGCCGAAGCGGTCGAGGAAGTAACTCTGCACCTCCGGCCCGGCGGTCTCCAGCACCCGCTCCCGAAACGAGGGGTCCAGCAGGAAGCGCTCCAGGTCGAGCAGGGTCATCGGCTCGCGGCTCTCGACCGCGGCGCGCAGGGCGGCGCGGGCCACCTCCTCGACCTTGACGCCCCACGCCCACGACGCCGCCCGCTCCCCGGCGAAGAGCTTCTTGAGAACCGACACCAGCAGGTCTACCTGCCTGCCGGGGTCCACGCCCGGCATCGGGGCGAGCGGGTTCCACGACGGCAGCGAGCCCGGGTCGGTGAAGTCGAGCACCCGGACGTCGAGGCTGCGCTCGGCCCACGCCCAGCGCGCCACCCGCCGGGCCAGGTCGCCGTGCGGGTCCAGGAGCGCGAACGCCTGGGAGCGCTGGAGCAGCGCCCGCGCCATCGACTCCAGCAGCGAGGACTTGCCGCACCCGGTGGCACCGAGGAGCAGTGCGTGCTGGCCAAGGTCGGCGCCGGTCAATCGACACGGCACGTCGCTGCCGTCGGCAGCCCGGTACGTGGCGAACGGGAAGCCGAACTCCTGCTCCCGTTTGAGCATCTCGTGCAGGAAGCGGTCGCGGGCGAGGTAGAAGTCGGTGGCAGCCCGCCAGTCACGGGTCTGCCGCGTGTCGAAGGTGAGGTGGAGCAGGGTGTCAGCGTTCATCGAGCGAGGGCGAGGTAGATCAGCAGCACGAGGGCGAGCACGAGGAGCGCGGTTGCGGTCTCCGCGGCAAGGCATCCCAGCACCGTGACCGGGAAGACACCGGACGCCTTCCACGACAGCACCATCCGCTCCAATCGTGTGAGCGGCGGCGGGTCGGTGAGCATGAACCGCCCGTGCCCGCCGGCTACGGTGACCAACCCCGCCCGACGCAGCCGCCGCAGCGCACGGCCTGCGACCCTGGCCGACCGGAGGGCGCACGACCGCGCCACCATGCCGAGGGTCACTGGTGCGGTCAGCCCGGCGGCGCGCTCGCGGCTGCGCAGGTAGAGATAGACGAGGAAGGCTCGTCGTCCGACAAGTGGCAGCGTCCGGACGAACCAGTACGTCGGCAGGCGATGCACCACCCCGGGAGCATCGTCGGGCGAGAACAGCGTGTGCTCGGTCTCCGTCGACGCCACGTCGAGGCGGAGCATCCCGCCGTCGTCGTGCCAGACGGCGAGGCCGGAGCGCTCCAGCGCGTCGAGCCAGCGGCGGATGGTGCGGCGCGTTGCCCTGAGCACCCAGCGCAACTCCGCGAGCGCGACGGGGCCGCGGCGGCGCAGCGAGAGGGCGCGCGCGGTGAGCAGGAGCAGCGCCGCGTCCGTACCGACCTCGCGCGCCGTGGCGAGGAAGCTCCCGAGGTCCACCGACAGGGCTGGTAAGCCCAGCGGCTTCTCCGGTCGGAGGCGGCTGATGGCGAGCGAGCCGTCGTCAGCCATCCGAGGCGGGCGGGAAGATGCGAATCTCCGTGCAGTGGCCATTGAGCACACGGACCAGGTCGTCTTCGAGCCTGCCCGCGAGGTCGGTCGCTGTCGTGACGACGACCGGCTGGCCGAGGTCGAGCCGAGCGGCGAGGATGTCGCGCATCGCCGCTGAGGCGTACTCGGCGCGCTCGACGACGACGAGCCGTGCCCGCCGCAGGGTCTCGGCCTCCGACGGCAGCACGGGCAGGTGGGCCCTGCGCTGCGCGACGACGATGCCGTTCTTGCGCAGCGCCTCGGCGACGAACTCCGCCGCGGTCGTCAGCAGGGGGGCTGCATCCGAGCGGATGACGAGCCCGCGGCCAGCGACGAGGTGGCGCGGGAAGCTCCGGACGTACCCGCGCAGGGCTCTGCCCGCATCGTTGGGCAGAGCCGGTGCGTCACCCGGCTCGACGTAGACGACCGGCTCCTCGTCGCCGATGGGGCTCTCGTAGCGCAGGTAGTGCCAGAACATGTCGCGGAGCGACTAGTCCTCGGCGAAGGCGCGCGCCGTGCGGGCGAGGAACCGCGTCGTCGGCACGCGCCGACCGGCGCGCAGGTGGGTGAGCAGCGTGCGGTCGACCCCGAGCTGTCGCGCCAGCTCGCCTTGGCTCCAGCCTCGCCGACGAGCGAGGCGGTCGATCTCCCTGAAGATGTCCGGCGCAGAGGTCATGCGGCGCGGTCGGGGTGAGGCGCTCGCATCCTGTGCCGCCGCCGGTCAGGCTGCGAGCGTCAGGCTCCGGCTCGTGACCTGCTGTCACCCACTGCCCGACCAGGGACGGGGAACAGCAGCCACGTCGGTGATGACACCCAGTCAGCAGACGATCTTGGCAAGGGGGTAGAGGAGACGGGGGGTATGTGTAGATGCCACTGGCGATCAACGCTGTCAAGCTCTCGATCTCGACTACACGGAGTGGAGGGCAGGGCGTGCCACCACGCAGATTGTCGCGAGCTCACCACCGCGAGGGCGCGTCACGAGCCGCGGCCGTCGATGATGCCGACCGCGGGGGCGCATGACCTGACGCCGTGTCACCTCTCGCGGAGGCGCTGTCGTCGTGCGACCGCGCGCACCCCACCATCGCAGCATGAAGCTCCCAGGTTCGTCCGACTCCTCGGCCGCTACCAGCACCTGCGCGTTCGAACGACACATCGTTCAGTGCAGCTCGCTTCCAGCCGCGGCAGGACCGCAAGCCGGAAATGTCGGGCTCGGCCGCACACCTACACGTGCGGCCTACCAGGGGGGCCGTGTGCGCGCACGCGGCTCTGGCCCAGGACTCCCCCGCGACCGTGCCGTGCTCATCCGCCTCGCGCGACACCGGGTCCTGTCGCTGGCCCAGGTCCAGCAGCTCGTCTTTCCGGGCCTGCACCGCTCCCGGGTGAGCCGACGGGTCGGCGCCCTCGAGCGCGAAGGGTGGGTGAGCACCTGGGAGCAGCCTGTCAATCGCGGTGGCCGCCCGCGGCTTGTGCTCCCGACGACCCAGGGGCTGCGGTGGGCGCTCGGCCGCCTCGAGGCAGAGACGGCGATCTACCCGTACGCACGCCTCGTCGGCACCATGTTGCGCCGCGACGGCCGCCGCCCGCTCCCATTCCAGCGCGGAGTCGCCCCACCGTTCCTGGCCCACATGCACGAGGTAAACGACGTGCTGATCTCGCTCTGCGCCGACCCGGCGCTCGCCGTGACGTGGGTGTCCTCGTGGAACCGCCCGCTTCCGAACACCTCGCACGGCCTGCCGCTCCCGCAGCCAGACGGGGTGGTGGTCGTCAGCCCTGGAGACGGTGCGGCCGAGCTCGTATTCCTCGAGCACGACCGGGGCGGCGAGAGCCTGGTCCACTTCCGCTCCCGGAAGATCGACCGCTACCGCCAGCTCGCGAAGCGGCCGGGGCTCCTGGCCGACCTCACGGGCTTTCACGCCTTCCGTGTCTGGGTGACGGTCCGCGCTGGCGAGGCTGCCGCGACGGCCGAGCGGATCGCGGAGCTCGGGCGCTGTGCAAAGGCGAGGCTCGCAGGGCCGCTCTTTGCGTTCGCGGCTTTCGATCCGGACCGCCCGGTTGCACGTGACCTGCTCGGCGTGAACGCGGCCGGCTTGTCGAGGTGTGACGGGGTGTCTTCGACCGACGACGGTGTGCTGCAGCCGCCAGACCGAGGCGACGTGACAACGCGTCACGATCAACCTCGGTCAGCTCGCGCTGTGGGCCTGGCCGGGTTTCACTCCGAGCGCCCGGTTGATCGGGTGGACCTTCACATCCCGGCCCTGACCTCCTCGGGTCCAGCCTCGGGGCGAGGACCCTCTCTGGCGGCCGACGCAGCGCTCCTCACCGGGCCCGCCTGACCGCGGCGCCCCACCGGCCCCCAGCCGACCACGCGCGCCGGCCGCCCGAGGGTGCCGTCGTTCCGACTGCGCCCGAAGGAGGTCAACCATGCACCTTGTTTCCATTCGTGACCGCCCGTACGCGGTCATCAACGGCAAGGACTACGCCGTCTACCGGTGGTTCGACGGCGGCCGGAGCGGCCCGCTCTTCCTCCAAGTCGCCGGCCGGACCGCACTCGCCAAGGAGGACCTGCCCAACGGCGACTGGGTGGTCAAGAGCGGCCGGGACGGCAGCCACCGCGTCGCCACGGCGTGGCGACATCCGTGGTTCGACTACCGCGTCGACGCCGCCCGCAAGCTCGCCTTCCTAGGCGGGTCGCTCTCGGGCTCGCTCTTCCTCGCCCTCCAGTACCTGGCCCGCCGCTTCGGTCACGGCGCCGACACCGCCGCCCTCGCCGCGCGGGCCGGGGACCTCGCGGTCACCTGGGACATCCCGGGCCCGCGCGTCCTCGACCGGTACCAGGACCGCGGCCTCACCGACGGCGTCCTGCTCGTGCTGGACCTGCCGTCGTACTTCAACGCCGACCACGCCGGCAGCGTGCTCGGCACCGACGAAAGGAGCATCCAGTGACCACCACCCTTCCCGACGACGAACGCCTCGAGGAGCAGGCAGCGGACGATGCACACGCGGCTACCTGCGACGGCTGCGGCCGGCCTCTCAACCCCGTCGAGGCGCAGCAGTGGACCGTGTGCCTGGACTGCACGAAGGCGCGGCAGCGAGCAGTGGCCTCCGGGCGCTGCGCCTGCGGCGGGCGCGCGATCCCCGGCGAGCTGTGCCGGGTCGGCTCCCGCTCCTGGATTCCGTGTCGGCGCTGCCTCGGCTCGATCCGCCAGGTGACGTAGCGCTATGGACGGCGATCGCTTCACGGTCCGGCTCGCCGAAGGAAACGAGCGCGGGACCCGGCGCGTCACCTTCTTCCTCGGCGCGTCCTGGGTCGCCACCTTCCACACCTGCGGCGACACGGTCGGTATCGCGGTCATGCGCCGTGGCCGCGAGGGGGCCGAGCCGCTCCTCCGGCAGCGGGTCCTTCCGATTCCAGACCTCCTGACCTACCCCGTGCGCGAGGTGTCCGGTTGCGGGGCGGTG
>CAYTJW010000009.1:0-28462 GCA_964438135.1 uncultured Thermoanaerobaculia bacterium | reverse complement strand
GGTCGGCGGGGTCGCGACGCTGCCCACCTCTGCCCTGGCGGTCGGCGACCACCAGCTGGCCGCCGACTTCGCCGGCGACGCCGGTTTCCTCGGCTCCTCCTCGACGGTCGTGCCGCTCGCCGTGGCCCGGGCCTCGACCTCGACCGCGGTCACCGGCCACTCGCCGGACCCGTCCCTGGTCGGCCTGCCGGTGCGGGTGACCTGGGGGGTGACCGTGCCGCCGCCCGGTGCCGGCGACCCTGGCGGCGACGTGACGGTGAGCGCAGGCGCCAGCTCCTGCGGCGCGCCGGTGGAGGACGGCGGCTGCGACCTCCTCCTCAACACTGCCGGCAGTGTCGACCTGGTCGCCGCGTACTCCGGCGACGCCAGCTTCCTGCCGTCGACCTCCTCGCCCGCGAGTCACGGCGTGACCAACACCTCCATGGCTCTCGCCGCCTCGGTCAACCCGTCCCTGTTCGGCCAGCCGGTCACCTTCACCGCCACCCTGACCGCCGTGGGCGGCACGCCGAACGGCGCCGTGGTGTTCGCGGTTGACGGCGTGCCGCAGGGCCCGGCCGAGGCGCTGCGCCCCGGCGGCGGCGAGTCCGGGCGCACCATCGTCACGGCCGACTTCACCACCTCGAGCCTGGCGCCGGGCCACCGGGAGGTGTCGGCGACCTACGCCGGTGACGGCGTCTACGACCCGTGCGCGGCCTCCCTCCAGCAACTGGTCCACGTCCTGGTCGGGTTTGGCGCCTCCGCGTACACGGTCGACGAGGCGGCCGGCTCGGTGGTGCTCGCCGTGACCCTGAGCCAGCCGTCGTCGGCGGCGGTCTCGATCCAGGCCGCCACCGTCGACGGCACGGCCGTGGCCGGGGAGGACTACGTCGCCGGCGTCACGACCCTGTCCTTCCCGCCCGGGGAGACGACGGTGCCGCTCCAGCTCGAGATCGTGGCGGACGGAAACCCGGAGCCGGACGAGACCCTGAGCGTCTACCTCACGAGCCCGGTCGGCGCCGCCGTGGCCCCGCCCGGCGAGGCCACCGTGACCATCCGTGACCCGGGCCCGACCGACCTCGCGATCACCAAGAGCAACGGCGTCGGCGACGTCGTCCAGGGTGACCCGGTCAGCTACGCCGTCACCGTCACCGGCGCCGGCCCGAGTTGGGCGTGCGGGGCGAGGGTCGTGGACGTCCTTCCCCCCACCCTGGTCGGCGCGACCTGGACCTGCACCGGCTCGCCCGGGGCGGTGTGCGCCGCGGCCGGCGCCGGTGACCTCGACGACCTCGTCACCGTGCCTCCCGGGGGGTGGGTCACGTACTCCCTCAGCGCGACGGTCGACGCCGCCGCGTCGAGCCCACTGGTCAACACGGCTACGGTCACCCCGCCCGACGGCGTGGACGACCCCGTGCCCGGCAACAACAGCGCCACCGACGCCGACGTCGTCTGGCAGGTGGTCTTCCGGGACGGCTTCGAGTCGGGCGAGACCACCGCCTGGTCGTCGACCCTTCTGCGGTAGGGCGGCTCGGGGAGCTGGGGTCCGGTCGGGCGAGTCGGGCTCCGGGCCCCCGAGCGCCGCGCACCCCTCGAAGGGCAGGGGCCGCGCCGGCGGGCCGGTTCCGGATGCGACTGGTGTAGCATGCTCGACGACTCGAGGGGAGGGGCGGGATGCACTTCATCGGCGTGCTCGGGATCGTGGTGCTGATCGGGCTGGCCTGGGCGATGTCATACCACCGGCGCGACTTCCCGATGCGGACCGCGGTCTGGGGACTGAGCCTGCAGCTGCTGTTCGCGGTCATCGTGCTGCGCAACGACGAGTGGAGCTTCGTCGGCATGGCGGTCTTCTCCGGTCTGCTGACCACCTTCCTGTTCCACCGCATCGGGTTGAGCGTGGCCCGCACCGCGGTCGGCATCGGCCTGGTCGGCGCGGTCGCGGTCGCGGTCGCCCTGGCCCTGCCGGTGGCGCTGGCGCCGCTGATGGGGCTGGCGGCGGTGGCGGTGCTGGTGGGCCGGCGACTCGGCCTGTCGCCGGCCGCGCGGGCGGCGGTGGGCGCCCTGCTGGTCGCCTTCGGCTGCGCCCTCCTCGCGGTGCGCGGCATCCACGGTCGCGAGCTGTTCGCCGCCTTCAGCGACAAGGTCGCCAGCTTCTTGAGCCTGTCCGACTACGGTGCCCGCTTCCTGTTCGGCAACCTCATCGAGCGTCAGCACTTCTTCGTCGCCGAGGGCTCCCACTGGCCGGGCTTCGGCTTCCAGTTCGCGTTCAAGGTGCTGCCGACCATCATCTTCTTCGGCGGCTTCATGGGCGTCCTGTACTACCTCGGCATCATGCAGCGGGTGATCGAGGCCATGGCCCGTTTCATGCGCTGGACGGTGGGCACCAGCGGCTCCGAGACCATGTCGTGCACCGCCAACGTCTTCGTCGGCCAGACCGAGGCGCCGCTGCTGATCAAGCCCTTCCTGGACGGGCTCACCGCCTCGGAGCTGCTGACGGTGATGGTCGGCGGCTTCGCGACCATCGCCGGCGGGGTCATGGCGGGCTACATCGCCATGGGCATCCCCGCCGCCCACATCATCGCCGCCAGCGTCATGGCCGCGCCGGCCGCCCTGGTGCTGGGCAAGGTGGTGTTCCCGGAGCGCGAGCACTCGCAGACCGCCGGCGACGTCGAGATGCCCAGGATCGACGTCGGCGGCAACGTCATCGAGGCCGCCGCCAACGGCATCAGCGACGGCATGAAGCTGGCCCTCAACGTCGGCGCCATGCTGATCGGCTTCATCGCCCTGCTGGCCGTGGTCGACGTGGTGCTCGGCTTCGTCGACTCCCTGGTCGACGGCCGCCTGCTCGGGGGCGCCTTCGTGGCCTACAGCTCGGGCGGCATGTCGCCCGCCGCGGGCGAGTTCGTCGGCTACTTCCCGGGCTCCCTGCAGACCCTCTTCGGCAGCCTGCTGCGGCCCGTGGCCTGGCTCATGGGGGTGCCCTGGGCGGACGCGGCCCAGGTCGGCAACCTCCTCGGCATCAAGATCTCGCTCAACGAGTTCGTCGCCTACTCGACCCTCACCGGCTACATCCAGGACGGGGCGATCAGCGAGCGGTCGGTGATCATCTCGACCTACGCCCTGTGCGGCTTCGCCAACTTCTCGTCGGTCGGCATCCAGATCGGCGGCATCTCGGCGATCTCCCCCGCTCGCAAGGCCGACCTGGCCCGGCTCGGGCTGCGGGCGATGCTGGCCGGGGCCATCGCTTCGTGCCTCAACGCGGCCATCGCCGGCATGATGCTGTAGGCTCCGGGGCGACCGGAGGAGGCTATACTCCCGCCCGAGGAGGAGCCCCCATGAGCCTGCTCGCTGCCAGCTGCGTGCGGTGCGGAGCCCCGGTGCCGGGGCCGAGCGGCGACGACCTGCCCACCTGCCCTCGCTGCGTCGAGCTGGTCCGCGCCCGCCTGCAGCCGGAGACGGAGCCGTCGCGGCGGTGCCCGGTCGACGGCGCGGCCATGGCCAAGGACGTCGTCCACATGCTGGTCGTCGACCGTTGCCCCACCTGCTCGGGGGTGTGGCTCGACGGCGGCGAGCTCGAGCTGCTGCGCCGCGCCGTGGCCGGGGGCGACCGGGAGCCGCTGGCCCGGACCGTGGTCCTCGGCATGGCCGGGCGCTGAACGCCGGGCGCTCCGCCGATCGGGGACGGGGTCGGGGCGGGCGGGGCGATATACTGGGCGCCGACGAGGACCCGTTGACGTCCGTGCACCCCGACCTGGAGGCCCTGGCATGACGACCTCTCCCTGCCACCGCTCGAGCCTGCTCTCCCTGGCGGTCCCGCTCCTGCTCGGCGCATCCGTCGCCGGCGCGGGCGGCGCCACCGGCTGGGTGTCGGTCGGCCCGGCGACGGGCGCCACCAGCGTGGTCCGGGTCGACCCGCTGAACCCCGAGGTGCTGTGGGCGGTGGGCGAGGACGGCGTCTACCGCTCGGCCGACGCGGGGGCCACCTGGCTGCGGGCGTGGGCGCCGACCGCCGATCTGCCCGAGCTCCCGGTCTCGGTCGAGCTCGACCCCTACCAGCCCGACGTGGCCTGGGTCCAGGTGGGCGCCCTGACGCTGCTGCGGACCGCCGACGGGGGCACGACCTGGGCCGTGGTCGACCCGGGGGTGGAGCCGCACCTGCTGACGTCGTACCCGGACACCATGCCGTTCGTCCCGCTGGTGGTGGGCCCGAAGCAGGAGGTGGTGCGGAGCCGGAACGACGGCGAGACCTGGCAGCGCGTCTGCCTGGAGGTGGACCCGTCCGACCCGCGCGAGCAGGTCGAGCTCCTGGCCGCCCTGCCCGAGGCGACCGGGGTGATCTACGCCACCACCGACAACGGCCTGTACCGCACCACCGACGGCGGCGCGAGCTGGGCCCACACCTCGATCGGCGACTTCGCCTCCCTCGCCGTCGCGCTCGACGACCCGGACGTGGTCTACGCCACCCGCGGCAGCAACGCCAACCGTTTGCTCCGCTCGGACTCGGCTGGGGAGCTGTGGGAGTTCGTCGGTGCCGGCCTGCCCCGCGCCGCGGTCGGCGCCGTGGTGGTGGACCTGGCCGAGCCCGACCGGGTGTGGGTGGCCACCGCCGACGGCCTCCACCGCAGCGAGGACCGGGGCGCGAGCTGGCGGCGCCTGGGCCCCTTCGACGCCAACGACTGGCTGCGGTCCCTGGCGCTCGACCCGACCAACCCCGAGGTGGTGGTGGTGGGCGGCCGGCTCGAGCCACCGGGGGTCCACCGCAGCGAGACCGAGGGGCGGCAGTGGCAGGCGGGCGCGGTCGGCCTGCACCTCGGCCACTGCACCGGCATGGCCGCCGACCCGCACGACCCGGAGCGGCTGTACGCCTGTGGCGCCGGCCTCTACCTGAGCCGGGACCGGGGGGTGAGCTGGCAGCTGCTGAGCCGCCAGGCGCACGGCCCGGTGGCGGTCGACCCGCACGCCGCCGGCGTGCTCTACGCCGGGGCCTGGACCGAGGCCGAGGCGGCCAAGGGCTTCGTCAAGACCACCGACGGGGGCGCCACCTGGGCCGACGGCCTGGTCGCCTCGGCCGGGGTGGCGGACGACGTGTGGGCGCTGACGGTCGACCCGTCGCGTGCCGGCACCGTCTACGCCGGGGCGAGGAACCACCTCTACCGGTCCACCGACAGTGGCGGGACCTGGGCCCGGCTCGAGGCGGGGCCGTACTTCTCCCGCCCGGCGCGGGTGGTGACCGACCCCTGGAACCCGGGCGTGGTGATGGTGCCGCTCGAGGGGGTGCACCGCTCCACCGACTACGGCGCCACCTGGACCCTGACCCGCGACGGCCTGATGGTCGACGACCCGTGCTTCGGCGTCACGCCGTGCCTGGTCCACGACCTCGCCGTCGACCCGTTCCGGCCCGACCTGGTGTACGCGGCGAGCGAGTGCGGCCTGATGCGGAGCGAGGACGCCGGCCTGACCTGGGCCCTCGCGGACGACGGCTTGCCGCCGGTCGACTGCGGCGCCCCGCCGCTCGACTGCACGGGCTGCGACGGACCCATGGCCGTCGCCGCCAGCCCCCATGACCACGGTCACGTCGCCCTGCTCGGCGCGGACGGCGTCTACCAGAGCACGGACAGCGGTGGGAGCTGGCGGCGCCTGTCGGTGGCCGGCCTGGGCGAGGTCGAGGGGCTGTGGTCGCAGGACGACGTCGGCCTGGTGTACGGGCCGGGCGGCCGCGGCCTGCTCCTCAACCCGACCGGCGACGGGCTGCTCGGGCTGTGGTTCGACGCCCCCCGCCGCCCGGACGGCCGCCGCCGGCCGTAGCCCCCTGCCTCGGGTGGGTGGGCACGCTGACAGCCGAGCTGCTCGCGGGGCTCGCTGCGCCTGTCATTCCGAGCCCGGGGTGGGCGGCCGGGCGAGCCCGGGCGGGGAATCCCTCGCGGCGATGGGGATCGCCCTGGGCAGGAGGTGCAGCTCACTGCAGCGGAGGGTGTTCGCCGCCAGGGATCCGTCGTCGCCCCGGCGGGGCTCCTCGGGCTGACAGGGCACACCGAGGCGGCGCCGGCCGGGCTCAGTCGAGGAGGTCGAGCAGGGCGGGCGGGAGCTGGTCGCGCAGGGTGGGGTGCGCCTCGACCAGCCGCAGGATGTCCGCCAGGTCCTTCTGCCGCTTGCTCCTGCGCCGCCGGTCGTCGGCGTACGCCCACAGCTTGCCGCGGAGGAGGTCCTCCAGGCGGGCCACCGACATCGAGTAACCCAGGACCTGACGGGGCTCGGCGCGGGGGAGAAACTCCTGGTAGCGCGGGTCGGTCTGGACCTGGACGCGCAGGTCCGACCCCTCGAGGGACAGGTTGACGCTGTGCTCGTGCTCCTCGACCCGCATGCCGGCGGCCCGCGCGGCCGCTGCGAGCGCCTCGACCCGGTCCGCCTCGACCACGACGTCGAGGTCCAGGCTCACCACCGGCTCGGCGTAGGCGTTGACGGCGAGGCCGCCGATCACGCAGTGGGCCGCGCCGCTCGCGCGCAGCAGCCAGAGCAGGAGCTCCACCACGTCCACGCGGCCGTTGGCCACCGCCCTGAGGAACTCCTTGCCGGTCATTCCCAGCCGCTCCCGGCTCGAGTATACGGCGTCCTGCGACGGGAGATCGAGTCGTGCCACGGCCCCGCGCGACCCGGGCACCCGACGGTGGCCCGCGGGCGCCACCCCGTGCCGCAGGTGATGCCCGAGTCAGACCGGGTGCCGCCCACCCTGCCAGTGCAGCGCCTCGACCACCCAGCTGCCCGAGCGGCTCCCCTACGGCGTGGTGCCGCTCCACGCCCCGGTCGAGCCCGACTCGAAGCCGTCGCTGAACAGGTCGTCGCCGCCCCCCACCTCGACCGTCTCGAGGTGCGACAGGGTGGCGCCGCCGGGGTAGGTGACCTCGAGCGACACCAGGTAGGAGCCGCCGTTCGCGAAGACGTGCTGCGGTCGCTGGACGGTGGCGGTGCCGCCGTCGCCGAAGGACCACGCCCAGCTCGAGACCGGGCCGGTCGAGCGGTCGGCGAGCTGGACCGTCTCCCCCGGCGTCGGGGCGGCGGGCGCCCAGTCGAAGGCGGCGACGTTGCTGGCGCCCGTCACCTGCAGGTCGTCGAGGTACCAGCCGAGCTCGGTCTGCGAGCCGTCAGAGGCGAAGTGCCAGCGGAGCTTGACCGCCGCCCCGGCCCAGGCCGAGAGGTCGAAGCCGGCCGCGACCCAGGCGCCGGACGAGCCGGCGTAGCCGGGTTGGTCGAGGGCGCTGACGTCGGCCGACGGGTAGCCGCCGTCCGGGGTGAGCAGGGTCCAGCTCGAGCCGTTGTTGGTCGACAGGCTGACGTTGCCGCCGTCCCAGTTGCCGCTCTCGAAGTAGTACCAGTGCCAGAAGGACAGGCGGGGCGACGAGGCCGGGAGGGTCAGGGAGAGGTCCAGGTACCAGTCGGCGTCGTCGACGTAGTCGCCCTCGAGGTTGGTCGCCCACACCCTGGTCGGGCTGTGCGCGCCCGGGTTGCCGCTCCCGCTCGGCGCCCCCCACTCCCAGCCGTTGGTCGAGGGGGTGGCGACCAGGCCGCCGTTCCAGCCCTCGAGGTCGGTCGCGAGCGCGACCTGGTAGGGGGCGAGGGCGAAGTCGAGCACCGTTGCCGGCGCCGCGACGGTGCGCTCGACCTCGACCGTGGCGTAGCCCGGGGCCGAGACCCGGAAGGCGTAGGTGCCGGCGACCACGCTGGCGAAGGCGTAACCGCCGTCGGCGCCGGTGGTGGCCGGCGTGACCGGGGTGCCGACCACCTCGACCGTGGCGCCGGCCAGCGACCCCTTGCCCCCTGGCGTGGTGACCGTGCCGGTGACGCCAGCGCTCGGCAGCTGCTGCAGCACCACGTCGCGGCGGGTGGCGGCGCCCGAGCCGACCACCACGTTGGCCACGTCCTGGGTCTGGTGGCCGTAGGCGGAGAAGCGCAGGGTGTAGGTGCCGGGCAGCAGCATGCGGTGGTAGTCGCCGACCGCCGGGTCGGTGTGGGCGTAGGAGTTGTCGACCGCGGCGTCGACGCCGACCACCTCGACCGTGGCGTCGAGCGGCCCGCCGGCCGACGAGGTGACGACCCCTCGCACCCCCTCGAGCGCCTCGGTGAGCCAGCCGTGCAGGGCGCGGCGGTTGGCGGCCCAGAAGGTGGGCATGCTCGAGCTGGCCGGCATCTTGTCGCTCGAGACCTCGATCGTCGCCTCGCGGCTGCCATGGAAGTAGGTCATGTAGTCCTGGTGCCCGCCGGTGACCTCGTACCAGGCGTAGCCGTTGGTGATGCCGTCGTCGAGGTCGGTCAGGTAGCCGGCCGGGCCGTCGGCGTGGGCGTAGTCGGCGTAGGCGCGCGAGACGTTGACCAGCAGGCCGTTGTCCGAGTGCAGCCGGGCCCAGGTGTCCCACGGGTAGTTGACCACCTCGGCGCCGCCGTGGAAGTTGGCCGAGATGACGAAGTGGCGGGACCCGGCGAAGCCCATCATGGTCTGGGTCTCGAGCCAGTAGGGCTCGCCGTCGGGGTGGGGACCGTCGTCCGGGTCGGGGAAGTTGCGGTTGCCGTCGGCGCCGTAGCCGCCGCTCGCGGTGGTGTACTCGCGGATCGCCGAGCTCACCGACGAGTCGCCGCCGAAGTAGGTCCCGTCCGGGTTGTGGAGCGGGTTGACCCAGATCTCGAGGCCCTCGACCATGGCCGTGACCTCGGGGTCGGAGCCGTGGCCGTCCAGCAGCTCGTCGAGGAGCCGCAGCATGAGCATGTAGCCGGTGACCTCGTCGCCGTGGATGGTCGAGGCGAAGAGGACCTCGGGCTCGTCCTCGTCGGCGTCCGGGTTGTCGGTGATCTCGACCGCCCACAGCCGGTGGGGGTGGACCGCGCTGGTGGTGGGGCCGAGGTCGTGCAGGCGGCAGATCGAGGCGTGCTGGCCGCACTCGTACTGGAGCAGGCCGACGTACTGGGCGTAGGTCGGGTAGCAGTCCCAGGGCCGACTCGGGTTGGTGTCCCAGCCGGCTGAGCAGGTGGCGAGCAGGCGCTCGTCGCGGCTCTCCGGCACGACCTCGAAGGAGTAGCCGGCCTTGGCCAGCGCCACCTGCTGCCGGGGCGTGGCGTAGGCCCAGACCTCGAGCCCGCGGACGTCGTCGACCGACGCCAGCCGGGTGAGCTCGGCGAGCTCCGCCCGGTCGGCGATGGTGAGGTGGATGCGCACCGAGCGGCCGTCGCTGGCCGCGGCGGCAGGGGCGAGCAACGACGCGACCAGGATCGCGGCGAGGACAGCGCGGGTCATTGGGCCCTCCGGCCGGCCCCGGGCGCCGGCCCCGGGCAGGGAGTGTAGCGCGGTCGGGAGACGGGCGCCACGACCGCCCGACGCGCCCCGATCTCGCCTCAGGCTCTTTCTTGGGTCCCTTCTCCGCTGCTGCAGAAGCTCGGCGTGAAGGGATACGCGGTGAATGCCGCGCCCGGTGCCTTGTGCTACTCTGCCTGTCAGGTACGAGGGGGTGCACCATGTCGCTTTGCCTGGGCTTCTGTCGATTTTCCGCGTTCTCTTGGAGCGCGTCCCCCCGGGTCCCGACCCGGAACGCGGTCGGCGTGGGGCTCGCTCTCGCACTCTGCCTCGGACCGTGCAGGCCGTGCGTCGCGGAGTACCCGGTGCCAGCGCGTGGCCCGCTGGATCTGTCCGCCGGGGCGAAAGGCACATGTGCCCAGAGACCTTGCCCCGCCGCCAGTCTGGCCATCGACGGCAACACCGGGACGTTCTGGTCGTCGCGTGGTTTCGCCCCGCAGTGGATCAGCGTCGACTTGGTTGACCTGGGAGACCCTCCCACGCCCACTCCGTTCACGGTGACCGGAATCAGAGTCATGCCCGAGAGATCCCAAACGCCAGGGACGGACATCGTCAACATCTACTTCCGCGACGGGAACAACACCTGGGTCATGGCGTACCCGAGCTTCGAGCTGAGCGACCTGGAAGACGGGCAGGGAACGACCTTCGCGGTTTATGGCGACGGGGTGTTCGGAGTCAAGATCGAGACCATCCAAAGTAGCTCGGAGGTGGCGTGGAGAGAGATCGAAATCTGGGGCGTGCCTACCCCGGAGCGATTCGCGCTCGGAGGCAACTACATCACGCTGGCTTCCGATGGCGCCGTCTGCACGTTCACAGACGAGTGCTACAACCCGGTTCACGCGGCGAGAGCGCTCCAGACCATGGCGCACATGGGAATGAAGTACGTGAGAGTGGGGGATGGCCCGCTCGTCACCGAAGCCATGGTGTTGAGGGATGGTGTGGCGGACAACCTGAACGACTTCCTCACCGCCGCCCACGGGGTCGGTCTGACGGTGATCTTCGAGTTCGGGCATGGGGACCCCGCGTTGTGTGGGACGCACTTCCATTGGAGCGAGTTCTACGAGGAGCCATACCGAACCTGGTGGGCACAGCGAATCGCCGTCGTGACAGAGCAGGTGTTCGCCCTGCGCCCAGACGTCGACCTGATCATCAGCCTCTACAACGAGCCCCATTTCGACGACACGTACACGCAGAACCCGCCGTTGCCGTCGCCGCCGCCGCAGGAGCCGCTGGACGAGAGCGACAAGCGGATCCTGGCCCGGGATTGGGTGAACTGGGTGTACGGAGAAGTGCGCAGCAAGGACCTTCACCCCAACCACCTCATCACCGTCGGTCTCATTCAGAGCGACCACCCGCAGGCATACCCGGAGGCCGCGACCTGGATCTGGCCGCCCCTCGGCAACGAGCAAGGGCCCGGAATCGCCACCGACACGGCTCTGGACATCGTCGACATGCACCTTTACAACCTCCTTGGCATGTCGATGGTCGAGGAATTCGACGGGGTTTTCGAGTGGCTTCCGCAGAGCACCAAGCCGGTGATCGTTGGGGAGACGGGCCGGGGTTGGAACCAGTGCCCCGAGGGGACAGACCCACCGTGCGTGGGCTGCTGCGAGCACTACAGTGCGGAGGCTCTCGCAGATCTGGTCGCGCACATGAGGCAGAGAGGCGCGGGGAACGACGGGCACGAGAAGCTCCAGGGCGCTCTGGTGTGGACTGCGGTGCCACACTACAACCTCCCGGAGGAGGGTCCGACGTGGAAGTACTGCATCAACCGCGACGGTTGGGCAAGTGGAATCCCGGACGGGCCGTTCTACCCCCTCACGGACGGGTCCTCCGGGACCACCAGGGTTGGCGCCTCCCTCTCCGCTGGTCACCACCTGACCGGATCAGTGACGACCAACCACGCCACCGCCCAGGGGTTCCCAGCCGCAAACGCTGCTGACGGCGATGACACGACGACCTGCGTCATGGCGCACGTCCCCATTGCCCCCCTTCCCCCGCCGGCGCCCCTGCCCGAGCCCAACGTGACCTTTGTCGATTACGACCGGACCGTCCGCTTCAAGCGGGTCCGGCTCCTGGACCTGATCAGCCCCTGCCCGCGATCGGTCGACGTGTGGGTGCTGAGCGACGGTCAGTACGTGCCGTTCGGCAGCGGCGGGTGCGCAGACCCGAACGGCACGGTCGTCGACGTCGACTGCGCCTGGAGCGAGGACGGCTACATCGACGGCACGGGTCTGAAGATCGCGGTCAACGCCGAGGGCGTCTGCCCGGGCACCTGGTTCCAGGACACCTGCTCCCTGGAGCAACTGGTGGGGCAGTGGTCCTCGATCACGGAGGTGATCCTCAACCCGGAGGTCTTCCTGCCGGCCGCCGTCACCACGGACCATGCCACCGTGGCCAACCACCCTGCCACCTACGCGGTCGACGACGACGAGAGCCTGGAGTCGACCTGCGTGATCGCCGACCTGGCGCCGAACGAGACCATCATCCGATTCGACCAACCCTACCGTTTTCGGAGGATCCGCATCGTCGATCGCGAGCCTCCGTGCCCGGCGTCCGTGGACGTCTGGGTTCTGAGGGACGGTCAGCCCGTGCCGTTGCCGTTCGGCAGCGGCGGGTGCCCAGACCCGAACGGCACGGTCGTCGACGTCGACTGCAGCTGGAGCGAGGACGGCTTCATCGACGGGTCGGGTCTGAGGATCGTGGTCAACTCCGAGTGGTCCCTGGTGGAGGGCGTCCCCACGCAGCAATGGACGTCGATGACCGAGGTGCGCGTCAACCCGGTGGACGCCGTGCCCGAGGACTTGCCCTGCCTTGAGTCGCACTTCACGTGGTCACCGACGAATCCCACGGTGGGTTCCCAGGTGAGCTTCGCGGATGATTCGTCTGGGATGCCCACCGGGTGGCGATGGGAGTTCATGGACGAACCGCCCTACAGCTCCACGGATCAGAACGTCACCCACACCTTCTGGGAGGAAGGCACCTGGGCGGTCACCCTGACTGTGACCAGAGATGATGATGATCGCGTGGCCACGAAGACCCAGCAGGTCACAGTTTCCGCGCAGTAGGACGGGGTGCCCCCCTGCGGCACGCCCGTCGGCGGCCGAGAGGCCGAGCGGCAGCTTGAGGGCCATTCGGCGGCCTGCTAGGCTCTGTCGGTGAACCGCCACGAGCGCCTCGCGAGGCTGGCCCGGATCGCGCGCGAGCGGTGGTACCTGTGGCCGCTCCCCTACCTGGCGGCAGCCGCTCTCGTGCTGCCGCTTCTCGGGGCCGCCGTTCGCGCCCTGGACCCGTCGACGACGCTGGCCTGGGCGCTCGCGACGAGCCGCGCCGCCCTGAGCGTGGGCGCGGTGCTTGCCGTGGCGTTCGCTCTCGTGCTCACGCCGCTGGTCCTGCTCGCGCGCCGGCTGCGGTTGGGCGGCGAGACCACTGCGTTCCTGATCGGCTTCCTGGTGCTGGCGTTCTTCGTCTTCGACCCCTTCATCGGCAGCGACGGCATCGGCTACTACGCCTGGCTGCGCTCGGCGGCCTTCGACCGCGACCTGTGGTTCGGCAACGAGTACACCTTCCTCGACCCGCCCTTCCGGCACACCTTCGACGCCGAGTTCATGAGTCGGCGGGCGCCCACCGGTCGGCTCCAGAACTACTGGTCTGTCGGACCGGCGATGCTGTGGGCGCCGTTGGTCGCGCTCGCCCACGGGATGGTGCTGGTGGCAGGGAAGCTGGGTTCGCCGGTGCGCGCCGACGGGTTCAGCTTCCCCTATGCCTACCTGGCGACCTGGGGCACCGCCCTGTGCGGCCTGGTGTCGATGCTCGTCAGTCTGAAGCTGCTGCGCGCTCGCTCGCGGCTCGGCGAACCGGCGCAGCGCGGTGTCGTGCTGGCCTGTTTCTTCGGCACCCCCTTGTTCGTCTACGCGTTGCGTTTCCCGTGCTTTCCGCACGCCATCCAGAGCGGGGTCGCGACCCTGTACCTCGCCCTGTTCGTCCTGGTGAAGGACAAGCGATCGTGGGCCTACGCGGCGGCCAGCGGAGCCCTGCTGGGCTTCTCGGTGGTGTGCTATTGGCAGGCCGCGCTCCTCCTCGTCTTCCCCTTGTGGGAAGGGGTCACGCAGCTGGGCGAGGCGTGGCGCCGTCGCCGCCTGCTCGCCGAGCTCCCGGTGGCGGCCGGACGGGGGGCGGTGGTGGGCGGCGTCGTGGTGCTGTTCATGCTGCCGCAGATGCTGGCCTGGTACGTCGTCTACGGTAGCCCGCTGACGGTCCCCCAGGGTGCCGGCTTCATGGACGCCGCTTACAACTACTGGCGGGAGGTGTTGCTGTCGAGCAACAACGGCCTCCTGTGGTGGTCGCCGTTGATGCTGGTCGGCTTCGTCGGCCTGCTGGCGGGGCGGGTGCGCCCTGTGGTGGTCCCGGGTGCGGCCTTCCTGCTGCTCTTGTACTTCCACCACACCCGCATGCTCGACTGGTATGGCGGGGGTGGATCTGGCCCGCGGCGTTTCACAGTTGCCTTCGCGCTTTTCGCGTTGGGAGTCGCGGCCACGGTGGAGCGACTACCCCGCCGCTGGCCGGCTGCGGTCGCCGGAGTTCTGGGGTCGTGCTGGGTCGTGTTGCTCGACATCCAGGTCGGTGGCGGGGCCGCCGCCTTGCGCAGCAGCTCGGCCTCGCTGGCCGACAAGCTCGCCGAGCGCCTCGTGCTGCGCCACGGCCAGCTGCATTCATTCTTTCTCGAGAACCCGCTGTATGTCCTGTTTCGCGACGGTCTGTCGGACGGGGGGCGCCTCGCCTGGGGCCTGTCGCTCTTGTGGGTGCTGGCCCTGCTTGCCCTGGGAGCCGTGCTCTTCTCGACTCGTGGTCTCGACCGGCTCATCGCCGCCCTCGACCGCCAGGGGTCGAAGGAGGGGCAGGGGGACGGGGCAGACGGTGTCCCAATTCCCCGGGCTCAGAGAGCCGGGGCTTCGACGGGGTTGTCGCCATGGGGCGGCTGCGACTGGGCGGTCATCGGCGCGCTCACGCCCCTGCTCGGAGTCCTGGCGGCCGCGGTGGCACTGCGGTCCCCGCTGCCGTCGGCCGTCCTCGGCATGTGGCCGGGAGGGCGCGCGCTGTGGGATCCGACGGTGGGGTCGGGGGTGCCGGCAAGGGTGAGCGGCGCGCCCTGGGCCGACCCCCTGGTCGCACTGGCGACGCATGTGCTTCCGGTGCCCTGGGTCCTGGTCGCGACAACGGTGGTCTTCGCTGTCGTCGGGCTGTGCGGGAGCTACATCCTGGTCAGAGAGATGGGCGCCGGTCGTTGGGCGGGGGCGCTCGCCGGGGTGGCCTACTCCGGCAGCACCTTGATCGGCGCGGGCCAAGGGACACTGGGGGCCTGGGCCGCTCTGCCGTGGGTGCTGCTCGGTTTCGAGGCGGCATTGCGGCGTCGGGAGCTGCGCTGGGCAGTCCTGGGCGGGATCGCCCTGGCGGCGATGGCGGCTTCGGCGCTGCCGGTCGGGTGTCTCTACGGCGCCGTGACCCTGGGCCTCTATGCCCTGGCTGTGGCGGTCGGGGAGTGGGTGGCAGAAACGTCGTGGCGAGGGGCCGGACAGGTAATGGCAGCCGGAGCCACGGTTGCCGCTGTCGGGTTTGCGCTGGGCTCGCCCTTTCTCGTTTCGGCCCACCGTTCGTTTCGACAGGCCGTGGCCATCAGCGAAGCTGCGGCGCCCGGCGCTCCGTTCGAGTTGGCCAGGGTCCCCTTGGCCGGGTTGTTGCCCGCGACCGGCCAGGTGGATCTCGCGGTCGGCCCGGGCATGGTCGTGCTCCTGTGCGCCGCCGGCTCATTGTTTGCGGCGCAACGCTGGCGGGGAGTGCCGATGGCAGTGCTCGGGGGGTTGGTCCTGGTCGCCCCCTCCGGCCCCCCGCTACTGGCCGCACTGACCGGGCGGCTCTTCCCCGCATCGGCCGCGACCGCGCCCCGCGCCAGCTCCCTGGTGGCGGCTTTCTGCTGCTGTGTCGCCGCTGGCCTGGGCGTCGAGGGGCTGGCGCGGACGAGGGCACTCGCTCGCCGGCGCTGGCTCGTGCCGGCCCTGGTCGTCCTGGCTGTGGGCGAGCTGTCGGCGCGAGCCTGGTTGGCGCCGGAAGGCCGGAGGTGGCGAAACCTCCTGGCTGAGGAGCGCTCGACGGCGGCACCGGGAGAGGACATCGGCCAGGCCTTGCCCGGGCGGATTCTGGAGGTCTCGAGGGGCGCCGGCCAGGTCGTGGGCAGCCTCGAGCTGTGGGGTCTGACGGCGGCGCCCGGCCACTCGTCGTGGCGCCTCGGTCGCGAGGTCTCCTACCTGTCCGCCGCCCGAGAGGCAATGGCGCGCGACCAGGCCGCCGGGTTCGAGCTGCGCGACCACCCGTTGCTCGACGCGCTCGACGTGAGGTACCTGCTGGTTGGCGCAGGCGGGCTACAGGCCCCTGGGGGGAGTCTCGACCTCGTCCAGCTGCTGGCCGAAGCCCGGGCCGAGAGCATCGTGCCCGGAGGAGTCGCCGCCGGGACGGCACCGACCGGAGGCGCGCAACGGCCCGTGATCCGGGTGACCGGGCCGACGCGAGTCGAGCTGGGCCTCCGGGTGCCGATCGGCGGGTGGCTGCGATCGGCAGTCGGCCTCTGCCCGGCGGGCTCCGCCGGCTCGGACGGCATGAGCTTCCAGGTGCGGGTCGTCTCGCCGCGGACCGGCGCCACAACCGTGCTGTTTGACACCCTTGTCCATCCGGGTGGCGGGCCGCGGCAGGGAGAGACGGTCCCGGTCGACCTCGACCTGAGCGCCTTCGGCGGGCAGGAGGTGACGCTGGTGTTGGCCACCGGTCCAGGGCTCGCCGACGACGCCGCGGGCGACGTAGGGCTGTGGATCCAGCCGCTGGTGACGGCATCCGCGAGCACCTCGTTGGAGGCGATGCGGGTAGACAAGATCCGCGTCTTCCGCAACCGCGACCCAATGCCGAGGTCCTGGCTGGTAAATCGCGTCATCGAGGTCGGTCCCGGCGACCTGCAAACGGCGCGCCGCTGCTTGGTCGCGCCGACCTTCGAGCCGGCCGGCGAAGTCGTGGTGGAGGGGAGAGTCCCTGGACGACTCGGGCCGGCGAGCCCTGGGGATTGCGTGCGACTGGAATCCTACTCGATGGACCGGGTGGAGATCCACGTGCAGGCCCGGCGAGCGGGTTGGCTGGTGCTCGCGGACGGTTTCGCCGCCGGCTGGCGGGCCGAGGTGGACGGTTCGGCCGCCGCGATCCTGCCGACCAACGTCGTGATGCGGGGCTTGTACGTAACGGCAGGCGAGCACCGGGTGGTGCTCGAGTATCGGGAAGCCGACGTGGGTGGCGAGCGTCTTGCTGTAGGTCTCGCAGTCGCGATTGGCTCGTGGGTGCTGGTGTGGCCCACCTTCCGGCGTCGGTGGCAGCGGGGCCTGAAGGGCGGGGGCACAGGGCCGGTTCTCTGATACGACTGAGAGCCATCCGCGCGCGTCAGCAGTCCCGGCCCGAGGGCTCTCACTTGCGGGCGCCTCGGTTGCCTGGCATGCTGCGCTCCATGACCGCGTCCTCGTGTCCGCCGACTGTGGGAGCAGGAGGCCCATCGCTCCTGCAGCTCTTCGCTCCTTGCCTCGCCCACAGGGGGACTCGACCCCACGACGATGGCAAGGTCAGGGGCGCTGCCCGTGTGCTTGACGGTGGCTTGCCAGCCGAGAGAACGGTGACCGGCGAGAACGACCGTGACGCCGTGCCAGCGGAAGTGCGCCTGAGGGCGCGATGAAGGGGCGCTCGAAGCGGCGAGCGGCAGGCGGTCGCGGCAGGGGGGGTCCTTCGGGGCCGCCGGCAACCCTCCGCCGTGACCCGGTTGGCCCCGGAGCGGAGGTGTCGCCGCCATCGCCCTTCGCCGCCGGGCTGAGCCCGTCGTCAGCCGATGTGGCGGGGGCCTGGTGGGCAGGCCGGTGGCCGCATCTCCTGCCGCTCATCCTGCTGGTGTTCGTGGGGCTCGTGGCCGAGGGCCGCAACGTGCTCAGGGTCGGCTTCCTGAGCGATGACCTGATCCTGCTGTCCTGCTTCGACAGCGGCGAGGCTGGTCTGCTGAACCCCCGATTCTGGATGCACCGCCCGCTGGGACTCGCGCCCGTGTGGGCGTTGTACCACCTTTTCGGCTGCTCGGCGCCCATGCACCAGGCGGCGGTCATCGTCATCCAGTTGCTGTGTGGGTTCCTGGTGTACGCGTTGGCCTGGCGGTTGACCGGTGAGGAGCGCGTCTGGCCGACGGTCGTGGCGGCGCTGTTCCTTGTGTACCCGCTCGACGAGACCGTGCCGTGGGTCAGCTTCGCAGCCCAGAGAGTCAACCTCGCGCTGTGGCTCGGCGCCACGCTCCTACTCCTTCGCCGGCGCGGGAGGTTGCTGGGGCCGAGCCACGTGGTCGCGCTTCTTCTCCTCGCAGTGACCGTGTATTCCAACGAGATGTTCCTGACCCTCGCCCTGGCGACCGCGGTCGCGGTCGTCCTGGCAGCGCCACATCGGGGCGCCGACCGTCGTTCTTGGGTGCTGGCGGCGGGCACTATGGGAGTCGTCGCGAGCTACCTCATCTGGAGGTTCGTGGTCGGACCCCGCCTCCCCGGAGCGTGGGACCGCCGCGCCGGGGACTTCGTGACGGCGCCTGTGCACTGGCTGCAGCAGGCGCTCTCTGGGCTCAGGGTCCCGCTCGCGACCTCGTGGACGTTTGCGAACTCCCGCGACCCGTTTGGGCTCGAGGTGGACGGAGCGGCCAGCGTCCTGGCGATCGTGGGCCTGATGGCGCTCGGCCTCGTGGCCGGGTTGTGGGTGATCGCCCGAGGTGCATGCCGCCTTCCGACGCCCGCGGCTGCTGCGCGCAGGGCGGTCGGTGGTTTGCTGTTCATGATCCTGGCGATGCTCCCGTACTTGCCCACCACCAGCGACCTGGGCTACTCGGTTCTGACGGCGACCCGAGCGCACTACACACTGAACCTCGGGGCTGCGATGGTGCTGGCGTCGCTGGTCCTGCTGCTCGCTGCGGTGGTCGGCCGGCTGCTGGGGCTCAGCCCTGCAGTGTGGCAGCGCCTGTTCGCGGTGGTCTGTGTCCTCCCGATGGTGCTCGGTGCGCTCGTCCACCGGCGGGTGGCCAGAGAGTATGGGGAGATCACGGATGCACAGCGTCACCTGGCATGCGCCCTGTGGCGAGCGGTTCCATCCCTGTCACCGGACAGCTATGTGCTGCTTCATGGCATCCGGCCATTCCACTACCCTCTCCAGCCGCTTGATGCCCAGTGGACAGTCAAGGGTATCTTGCAGCTGCTGTACGGTCCGGGGCCGCTGGATGGCACCGTCTACGTCGAGGGCGCCATCGCCGATTCCTCCATCGGCCAGCTAGCCGCCGGAGCCGCCGACAGCGCGCAGACTCGCGACATTCTGAGTCGTCTCGTGATCCTCCGCTACACGGATGGGGGGTTCGTCCAGACCCGCGAGATGCCGGAGTACTTCGTGCGCCGGGGGCTGCCGCCGGTAGCAGGGTCGGTGGACCGCGTTCACTCCCAGCGGCGGACATCGAAGTTCCTGCAGCAGTATCTCTGTGGTTGCAGGGCCGGCGCCTGGCCCGCGCCGGGTTTGTCCGCCGAGCCTGGCGGCGCGGCAGCGATGCCCGTGCTGGGGAGCGGACAGGGGGGGGCGAGTGCGCACGCTCCGTCGACCACCGAAGCCGGCGCGGCGGGCGCGAGCTCCCCCTCTTGCCGCGCCCTACGGCAGGTCAGCTCCGAGCGGTTTCCTCGAGACGACCGTGAGGATCGAACCGGGATGGAGGGGCAGGCGCCATTCGACATCGTCGACGCGCTCCGCGAGCCGCCATGAGACCGGGGCGAGCCAGGGGGCCGCAAGACAGCACGTCCTGACGGAGGACACGGTGAGACCGGCGGCGCGAACAAGGGCCGCAATCGAGGCCGCGGTGTAGTGCGCCACGTGCTGGTCGTCGGCCATCCGCGGGGCTCGACCTGACCTGTCCATCAACCACTCGATCAGCGGCCACAGGCTGCGGTAGTTCGGCGTCGTGATGAACGCCCACCCGCCGGGCTTCAGGAGGTCGCGAAACAGCCGCACCATCGCCAGGCCCTGCGCCGAGTAGACGTGCTCAACAACCTCCAAGCAGTACACCTTGTCGAAGGGGCCCCCGATCTTGCCGATCTGGTCGACCTGCCCCTCCACGAACTCGAGGTTGTGCGCGCGGTAGGTCGCCCTGGCGAAGCGGATCGCCTCCGGGTTGCCGTCGACGCCGACTGCGCCCCTGCACCTCGCGGCCAGCATGGCGGTGATGTTGCCTGAGCCGCACCCGACATCCAGCACGCGGTCACCCGGCTCGGGGGGGAGCTGGCGCAGAATCGCGAGCTGCTTGCTGACGTGCCAGAACCGCTGGACCGCATTGCCGACCGTCATCGCTCGGTGCTGGTAGTCGCCTGGGATGGAGACCAGGTCACCGTCCTTGCGCCTGGAGGTCACCGTTCCGGCTCCGTGGGGCGCCCGCCGGGGCGCCCCCCGGTCACATGGTCGACGAGGTAGATCGGCCGGCGCTTGCTCTCGTCGAAGAGGTAGCCGAGGTATTGGCCGATCAGGCCGATGACGAACAGCTGGATCGCTGACAGCAGGCTGACCAGCACGACGATCGTGGTGTAGCCCGGGACGACCTGGCCGGCGAGGCGGACCATGATGGAGAACACGCCGACACCGAACCCGAACAGACCCACGATGAGCCCCGCCAGGACGCCGAGGTTGAGGGGGAGGTTGGAGAAGCTGGCGATGGCGGAGAGTGAGAGCAGGACAAGGCGGGTCACGGAGTACTTGCTGCAGCCGCCGGCGCGTCGCGGCGCGCTGAAGGGGATCACCGACCGGCGGAAACCCAGGACCTGGATGATGCCGCGCAGGAAGCGGATCCGCTCGCGGTAGTCATGCCGCAGGAGGTCCGCGACTCGGGCGGAGACCAGGAAGAAGTCGGAGGCGTTGGGCACCAGGCTCTCCCGGGAGAGGCGGTTGAGCAGCCCGTAGAACGCACGAGAGACGCGCCTCCCTGCCCAGCTCGAGCCCTGGTTGTCCGTACGGGCCATGAGCACCACGTCGTCGCCTTGGTCGAACCTCGCCATCATCTCGGCGATCAAGCTGGGCGGGTGCTGGAGGTCCGCGTCCATCACGATCACGGCGGCCCCGCGGGCGTGGTCGACCCCTGCGATCATAGCTGCCTCGTGACCGAAGTTGCGGGACAGGGTGACGACGGTGACGCGAGGGTCGATCCTGGCCAGCTCTGCGAGAATCGCAGGGCTGCGGTCGGTGCTGCCGTCATCGACGAAGACCACCTCGGCGGCGGGTCCCAGGGGCGCCAGACTGGCGCAGAGCTCCTCCCAGAACGTCGGCAGTGCGGCTTCCTCGTCGAGCACCGAGACAACCACGGACAGGTCGATCTCGGTCACTGCTGCATGCGCCCGTCGGTCGTGCACGGAGGTGAGCACCCCTGTTGCTCGAACCGCTGTCGGAGCCCTTCCAGCATTCCGCGCCTCGCCGCACCGTCGGTCGAACCACCCCTCGGCGCGCTAGACTGTAGCACGCTGCAGCCGCTTCGCACTACCCTGCCGTTGTTGCCTCGTCTCGCGGGCCGGAGAGGCCGGGGCAGGGGTGCAGGCGGCGCGGAGGCGGGGGCGTCGAGGGCGCATGTCCGAGCAGCTCTGCGCACCTGGGGCGGAGGCCGCCGGAACGAAGGAGCAGCCCCGGCCTCAAATCTCGTCACTGTCCGCTACCCTCACCGCGCAGGCGGGATGTCCGCCTCGCTCGCCGCGACCGAGTCGCGCAGCACGAAGTCGACGGTCGGGGTGCTGTCGGCCTCGATGAAGATCTGGTAGGCGAACAGCGACCGGCTGAGCCGGATCAGGGCGAGGTTCGAGGCGACGGCCAGGCGGCCCAGCCAACCGTCCCCGAGGACCTTGGGGAACGGCGCCGGCACCCCCCGCACCCGGCGCAGGCGGAAGCCGCAGTCGCGCAGCAGGTGGCGGGCCGAGCGGTACGTGCACCCGCGGGTGTGGGTGCGCGCGAGCGGCACCATCCGCCTCGACCAGCTGCTCGCCTGGGATGCCGTGTCGAGCCAGCTCGCCGGCGGCGCGGCGGAGAGCCGGTCCTGAGGGCCTGAGGCTGAGAGCGGAGCGCGACGTCTCTGGTCGAAGCGGTGTGAGCCGAGGTCGAGGAGCTGGAGATCCGTCGCCTCGCCCTCAACCCTCCAGGGCGGCGAGGATCAGCTCGAGCTCCCACGGGCGCAGGAAGCGCACCGGCACGCCCTCGACCTCGGTGTCCAGGCGCAGCGAGGCGTTGACAACGGCCAGGCAGGCTGGCCGGTAGGCGGCGGCAAAGCTGCGGGCGGCACGGGAGATGCGGGGCCGGGCGAGCTCGCCTGCCTTGACCTCGACCGCCACCAGGCGGGCCCGGCGGCGGATGACCAGGTCGACCTCGGCCTGGTTGGTCGTTCGCCAGTGGCGGATCTCGTCCAGTAGCTCGACTCGTTTCGCCAGCTCGGCGAACACCCCGTTTTCCCACAACGCGCCGCGGTCCGGCCGCTCGTCGAGCGGCGCGAAACCGGCGAACACCGCGTTGCGCAGACCGTTGTCGAGGAAGAACGCCTTGGGCGCTCCGGTCACCTCCGACCGCTTCCCGCCCGTGAACGGTGGGACCAGGCGGAGCAGGTGGGCCTGCTCCGCGATCTGCAGGTAGCGCTCCGCAGTGGAGCGGGAGACTCCAGCCAGGCTGGCCCAGGCAGACAGGTTGACCAGGTTGCCGATGTCCGCGGCCGCCAGCTCGAGCAGCTTGCGGAAGGCAGACGGCCGCTCGACCGCGTAGAAGTCGGACGCATCGCGCAGGGCAAAGGCCTCGACCAGGCGACGGAGGCTTGCCTCTGGCTCGGCGTCGAACCAGGGTCCCGGGTAGCCGCCGGTGACCAGCAGGCGCCCCCATAGCATGGCCAGATGGTGCTCCCGGACCGCCGGAAGCCCGGCGGGCAGGGTCGCGGCCACCTCCTCGAGGGAGAACGGCAGCAGCAGCGTCCGTCGCGCCCTCCCGGCCAGGGACTCGCGCGTTCGCGAGCGGAGCTCGAACGAGGAGCTGCCGGTGGCGACCACCCGCCGGCGTCGGTCGAGGTCGACCAGTCCCTTGAGGAACAGGGCGGCGTCGCGCAGATGCTGGACCTCCTCCAGGAGGATGACGGTGCGGTCTTCGAGCACGCCGCGAATGGACTCCACCGCCTGCCCCGGGGACTCCGCCAGCTCGCGGATGCGGGGCTCCTCGGCGTGGAGGACCAGCACCGGCTCTTCGCGGCGCGCGAGCGCGGCGCGGATCAAGGTGGACTTGCCGGTCTGGCGAGGACCTACCACGAGCTCGGCCTGCCCGGGCGAGAGGGCGAGGGTTCGCCGGCGGGCCACGAGCTGGTCCGGCAGGCTGGCCGCCAGCAGCGCACTCTGGTCCTGCGGCCGGTCGAGCCACGGGTTGTGAGCACGGAGGACGGCGAGGAGCCCAGGATCCACGGCATTCAGCATAGTTCACAGCGTTTGACCATGTCAATCGTCGGCGTGTACATGGTTCGACATGGATTCTGCGTCGATGCGGCGGTGTCCCGGCCGGCCTGCGGTCGGCCCCGCAATCGCCGGGGAGCGACATGGCTGCTGCCCTCGGCACCCTGCCGCCGGCCACGTGCGAGCAGTGTGGCGACCGGTCTCCCCGCAGGCCGCTGTACCAGCGGCACGCGATCGTCCAGGGTAGGCAGTGCGGCCTGGAGTTCCGCGCTGGCCCGGGCTCGCTGCACACCGCGAGCCGCTTTCAGGGCGGCGAGCACCGCGACGACCTAGGCGACCGGGAGGCGGTGCAGGCGAGCTTCGCGCGCCGGGTGCGCGACCTGCTCCGGCTCTCTCCGCCGCCGAAACGCCTGCTCGAGATCGGCTGCGCCCACGGCCTGGTCGCCCGCCGCGGCGGCGGCGCGACGCTGGGGAGGCTGCTGACTCGCGACGGCCGGCTACGCGTCGGCGTTTCCGTCAACCTGCCCGACATCCTGCTGGTCGCAGGTCGCAGACCGCGCTGGTCAGCCGACGTCTCCCCCCTCGCTCGCCGTGACCGAGTCGCGCAGCACGAAGTCGACGGCCGGGGTGCTGTCGGCCTCGATGAGGATCTGGTAGGCGAAGAGCGACCGGCTGAGCCGGATCAGGGCGAGGTTCGCGGCCACCGCGAGCCGGCCCAGCCAGCCGTGCCCGAGGACCTTGGGGAACGGCGCCGGCACGCCCCGCACCCGGCGCAGGCGGAAGCCGCAGTCGCGCAGCAGGTGGCGGGCCGAGCGGAAGGTGAACAGGCGGGTGTGGGTGCGGTCGAGGATGCCGGCCTTGCCGTAGTTGAACTGGCCGAGCAGGAGCATCAGCCGCACGACGACGAAGGCGACGTTGGGCAACGACACGACCAGGCGCCGCGGCTCGTGGCCGAAGTGCGACCGCAGCCCCCCGAGGAACGCCTCCGGGTCGCGCAGGTGCTCGAGGATGTCGAGCAGGAGGATGACGTCGAAGGCGCCGGCGTCGAGCGGCAGGGGCTCCTCGAGGTCGTGGACCAGGACCGTCAGCCCGTCGATTGCGGCAGCGGGTGGCTGCCGGTCGACCACGGTGACCGTGCAGCCCTTGCGGACCAGCTCGGCGGCGACCCCGCCCGGCCCGCAGCCGAGGTCGAGCACCGAGCTGCCGGGCGGCACCGCCGCGATCGCCCAGGTGTGGCTCGACGGGTAGCCGAGCTTGAGGTCGTAGTGGTCACCGTCGCCGGCCAGCGGGTCGTAGCGGCGCTGGTAGAGGAGGCCGCTGCGGTGGAAGAGGTTGCGGGTCGTGGCCAGGACCACGTTGGCGGCGTAGCCGAGCCCGTTGACGTGGCAGATCTCTTCGCCGTAGTAGGTGGGGATCGGCAGCTCGACGATCCGGGCGCCCGAGTTGAGGAGCTGGATGATGATCTCGGTGTCGAAGTGGAAGTCGTCGGTCGAGAGCTGGAAGGGGATCCGCTCCAGGGCCGGGACGGAGTAGACCCGGTAGCCGCTGTGGAACTCCGACAGGCGGGTGCCGAGGAGGAGGTTCTGGTAGGCGGTGAGGATTCGGTTGCCGACCCACTTGTAGAGCGGCATGCCGCCCCGGATGGCGTCGAGGGGGCGCAGCATGCGGCTGCCGAAGACCGCGTCGGCTGAGCCCTCGAGGACCGGCGCGAGAAGCCGCGGCAGCTCCTCCGGCGCGTACTGGCCGTCGCCGTGGACCAGGGCGACGAGGTCGAAGCCGCGCGCCAGCGCCCAGGCGTAGCCGACCTTCTGGTTGCCGCCGTAGCCCTGGTTGTAGCGGTTTCGCAGCACCGTCATGCGCACCTCGGGGTGACGGCGCTGGTACTCCAGGCCGATCTCGAAGGTGCGGTCCTCGGAGGCGTCGTCGATGACCAGGACCTCGCACTCGCACAGCTCGAAGACGCTCGCCGGCACCCGCTCGAGGGTCCGCTCGAGCGAGCTTTCCGCCTCGTAGGCGACCACGAAGATGAGCAGGCGACGCCGCACGGCGCGGAGTGTAGCAAGCCGCGACCACGGCGAGGAGGGGCGAGCGGCCGCCGGCCGCGAGCCGTGCGCTGGCGCCGACCGCGGGATGCCGTGACCGCAGGGCACCCGCAGCCAGGGGCATCGGGTACGGGTACGGGTACGGGTGCGGGGGGAACAGGCCTCGACCCGCCGGGGTGGGACCCGCTAGAACAGGGGCGTGGTGGTGACCGTGACGGTGTAGCCGCTGCCGTCGTCGGGCAGGGCGACGTCGACCCGCAGCAGGCGGGCCAGGCCGAGGTGGGTGAGGTCGGCGAGCAGGCCGACGCCGACGTCGCCGTGGACCCGGTCGGCGCCGGGGCCGACCCGCGCGCCCCAGGTCGTGCCGACGTCGGCGAAGACGACGAAGCCGAGCGAGAACAGGTGCAGGATGTCCTCCTTGATGAGGCTGCGCCACTGCAGGTTGGCGACCGCCCGGCCGGTGCCGTCGAAGTAGTCGGGGTCCCAGCCGCGCAGGCCGGTGTCGGCGCCGAGCGCGAGCTGGCGCTCGAGGTCGAGCTGGTAGCTGGTCTCGACCCGGACGCGGGCCTGCAGGCCGCGCGGGCCGAGCCGGGCGGTCGCCGCCTGCACGCCCACCACCCAGTTGCGCAGCTCCCCCTGGTCGAGCCGCCCCGACAGCCAGCCGTCACCGAGCACGAGCCAGTCGCCGCGGCGCTCGGCGGTGTGGACGGTGCCGTCGAGCAGGAACCGGTCGACGTCGCCGCCGAAGGCGGGCAGGGACGCGGTCAGGCCCGCCTCCCAGTCGGGGCCGAGGGCGACGTCCTCCTGCTTCGACCAGGCGCGGAACCCCTCCACCACCTGGTAGCGGTCGGCGAGCCGCTGGTAGCCGACGCGGGGGCCGCTGACCTCGCGGTCGGCCGGGGTCGGGTAGGGGACGTTGCCGGTCCAGTCGCTGAATCGGTCCTCGCGCGCCTCCCAGCCGGCGAGCAGGCGGCGGGTGACGCCGCCGTTGCCGGCCAGCCGCAGGCCCCCCCACGCGCGCCACCACTCGACGTCGTGGCGGCCCCACACCTGCTCCTCGGACTCGGAGTAGAGGTAGTCCTGGTCGCGGGTCCGCCGCCACTCCACGCCGCAGGCGCGGGGGGTGGCGAGCGAGTAGAACGGGTACTGCAGCCGGACCAGGTCCGACGGGCCGTGGGTGGACTCCTCGTGGCGGACCCGCGCCCGCCAGCGGGTGCCGAGGATGTTGGGGTCGTAGAGGGAGTAGGTCCACACCGAGCGCTCGTTGTCGGTCTCGTACTCGACGCTGACCTCGCGCCCCCAGCCGAGGAAGTTGGTCTCGGTGAAGTCGAGGCCGAAGCTGGAGCGGTTGCCGGCGATGCCGGCCTGGCCGCCGATCTCGAGGGTCCACTCGTCGTGGGTCTCGACCCGCACCTCGACCCCCCCTTCGACCGGGCGGGCGGTGATCTCGACCGGGTTGAGGAAGTCCTGGGCCCTGAGGATGCGCGCGCTCTCGGCCGCCCGCCGCGCCGAGTAGGGGTCCCCCTCCTCGAACAGCAGCATCGAGCGGATGAAGCCCTCGGTGGTGACGATGTGGAGGGCGTTGGCCCAGCGGTAGGGCCAGGACGAGGTCGCCGGCAGGGTGGTGTCGAAGATGTCGTAGCGGGCGACGACGATGCGCACGATCGGCAGGCCGTCCAGGTCGGGATCCTCCTGGGCCGGCGCCGCGGCGGCGACGAGCAGCGCAGCGGCGAGGAGGCGCCACGGCCCGCGGCTAGCCCGCATCGCTCACCACGTCACGTCGCGCGGCGGCGGGTCACGGGCTGCGCCGCTTGCGGGCCGCCTCGCGCTGGCGGACCAGCTCGGCGACCTCGCGGATGCGCTGCTGCTCCCGCGCCGCGCGCGCCTGGTCGACCTTCTTGCGGGCGCCCTGGAACAGCAGGCCGATGGCCAGGATGACGCGCCAGTGGGCCATGTTCGGCGGCAGCTTGGTCTTGCTCGCCCGCGCCCCCCACAGCCGGGTCCGGTTGAGGTTGGCCTTGGTCAGGTCGGCGCTGCGCAGGTCGGACCAGCGCAGGTCGGCGCGGGTGAGGTCGACGCCGACCGCGTCGGCGAAGCGCAGGTCGGCCCCCACCAGGCGCCCGCCCTGGGCCCGGGCGAGGATCAGGTTGGTGCCCGAGAGGTCGACGCCCGGGCCCTCGACGCCGTCGAGCACCGCCTGCTTGAGGGTGGCGTGGCGGAAGGTCGCGTCGGTCAGCGTGGCGCCCCCGAGCAGGGCGGACTCGAGGTTGGCGTGGCGGAAGTCCGCCCCCTCCAGGTTGGCCTCGCGGAAGTCGGCGGCGCGCAGCTCGCAGCGGGCGAACACCGCCCGCCGCAGGTCGGCCGAGGCGAAGGACAGGCGGCCGAGGGTGGGGCTGCGGAAGTCGAGCTCCTGCAGCCTCGCCCCCGCCAGCACGCAGCCGTCGAGGACGGCGTGGAGCAGGCTCGAGCCGCGCAGGTCGGCCCCGGACAGGTTGGTGCGCACCAGGCTCGCCTTCTCCAGGTCGGCGGACGACAGGCTGGCGCCCTCGCACTGCGCGTCGTCGAGCACCGCCTCGCACAGGCTGCAGCCGTGCAGGTTGGCGCCGCGCAGGGTGGCGCCCTTGAAGCTGGCCCGGTTGAGGCGGCTGCCGCGGAGCTGGGCGTTGTCGACCTGGGCGGAGGCCAGGATGGCACCCTCCATGGGCAGCTCCACGAGCTCGACCCCGTCCAGGATCGCCGCCTCGGCGTTGATGCCGCGCAGGGTCGTGCCGGCGAAACGGGCGCCGCGCAACGACGCGCCCTTGAGGGTCGCGCCGGACAGGTCGGCCTGGTCGCAGACCGCGCTCTCGAGCTGAGCCTGCGACAGGTCGGCGCCGCGCAGGTTGGCGCGGGTGAGGTTGGCGCCGCGGAAGCTCGCCCCGCGCAGCACGGCGCGGCTCAGGTCGAGGTCGGACAGGTCGAGGAAGTCGAGGCGGACGCCGTCGAGGGTCGCCCCGGCGAGGAGCGCTCCGGTGAGGCTCGCGCCTTCCACCATCGCCCGGCTGAGGTCGGCCCCCCGCAGGTTGGCGCCGGCCAGGTTGGCGCTGCGCAGGTGCGCCTTGCCGAGGTTGAGGCCGGACAGGTCGCGGCCGGCCAGGTCGGCGTCGATCAGGTCCGGGGCGATCGCCGGGTGGGCGGCGCGCCACTCGTTCCAGGTGCCGTCGTCGAGGCGGGCGAGGTGGTCCGGGTTGGCCATGGCAGTCGACCTCCCCGCGGGCGGGGATGCCACACATTATACGGCGGCCCCCCGTCCGGCCGTCGTCCTCGACCGCCGTCACCCGGCGCCCGACCTCCGTCCGCCCGACTCCCCGGTATCATGAGCCGGTGAGGCGGGTGCACGGTCTCGCCCTGCTGACAGCCGTGGTGCTGGCGACCGCGGTTGCCAGCGGCTCGGCGACCGGCTCCGGGGCGCCGGGCGCGGCGGTGTCGCTGGTGCTCCCCCGCCCGGGGGCGGCGGCGGCGGTCGCGAGCGGGCTGGTCGAGCGCGGTTGGCCGCCACTGGCGGCGCTCGACGGCGGCGCCCTGCTGGTGGCGGCGCC
>CAYTJW010000008.1:0-31229 GCA_964438135.1 uncultured Thermoanaerobaculia bacterium | reverse complement strand
GCCCCAGCTGCCAGGCCAGCGCCGCCCACAGCGCCGCCGTCGCCAGCGCCGTCGCCAGGTGCGTCGCCACCGCCCGCGCCAGGCGAGCCGGCGCGAGCGGCAGCGCCCGGCACGGGTAGTGGGCGGCGAGGCAGACGAAGGCGTAGGGCAGGCACAGCGGCACCGCCACGGCCAGGGCCAGCCGCCAGTCCATGTCGCCGGCGGAGACCAGGGCCAGCGCCAGCAGCCCGGCGACCCCCGACCACGCGACCAGGTAGGCGCCGAGCCGCTGCCGCGAGGCCAGGACCGGGTGCACCGCCGCCCCCTGCCGCCGCTCTCAGCTCTTGACCTCGACCCCGCCCATGATGGCGATGCCGCGCACGGTCAGGACCTTGCGCGAGGCGCCGACGGCCGACCGCTCGCGCGAGTCCTCGAAGCCGCCGAGCAGGGCCGCGCCCTCCATCCGCACCTCCCAGTCCTCCGGGACCTTGATGTCCACCCCGCCCCACATGGCGAAGGCGAAGATCTCGGCCGCCCCGCCGTCGCCCGGGCAGCCGGTCAGGTCGACCTCGCAGCCCCCCATCAGCGCCATGGCCGAGCCGCCGGAGAAGTCCTGGGCGGTGATGCGGCGGGTGACGCCCCCCAGCACGGCGGTGGCCGAGAAGCTGTCGGCCGCGTCGGCGATCACCTTGCGCCGGCCGCGCAGGACGCCCCACAGCAGGTTGCCGCCGACCAGCACCAGCACCAGCGGCCACAGGTCCCAGACCCGGGCCGACACGAGGTCGAGGTTGGCGGCCAGGACCACCGCCCCGACCAGCGACCACAGGGCGCCGGCGAGGTACGACCGCTGCAGCAGGTGGCTCACCCCCAGCAGCACCAGCAGCGCCGGCCACCAGGGCAGGATGCGGTGGGCGTCGACGAGGTCGAGGTTGTCGAGGGTGAGGACGGCGCCGAGGCCGAGCAGGCCGAGGCCGACCACCGCCGTCCCCAGCCCGTGCCGGCGGCCAGAGCGTCGGGGCGGGCAGCACTCCGCGTCGCACCTCTCGTCGCGCATCTCGGTTCTCCTTTCCTCTCCCCCGCCACGATCGTCCCCGACCGCCCGGTTGTCACCGTTCTGCCGGCGAGCGGCGGCCCGGCGCCGGCGAACGGCGCCGCCGGCCGCCTCGACCGCGCCTGCCCGGTTCTCTGACCGCCGCGCCATGATAGCCTCGCCGCCCCGGCCCCGCGCCCGGGCCGCCAGGAGGTGCCGATGCCCGCCATCGCCGTCGACCACAACCCCACCGAAGAGACCCTCGCCTGCCTCGGGGCCCGCACCTGGCCGACCTGGACCAAGGAGGTCTCCACCTTCCCGTGGACCTACGCCACGGCCGAGACCTGCCTGTTCCTGGAGGGCGAGGTCGTGGTCACGCCGGACGGCGGCGAGCCGGTCGCGGTCGGGGCCGGCGACCTGGTGACCTTCCCGGCCGGCATGTCCTGCACCTGGGAGGTGCGGCGGCCGGTGCGCAAGCACTACCAGTTCGCGGACTGACCCCCTACCCGTACCCGTTCCCGTACCCGACGCCCCCCTCTCCGTCGGGCACGGGCTCGCCGGCCCCGCCGGAATTCCCCGCCCCGCCACCGGCGTTGCCCTGCCCGCGCGGCGGCACCGCAGCCGCCCGCCAGCCACGGAGTCACGCCATGTCCCACGTCTCCCTCTTCGCGCCCACCTCCCTCGGCCCCCTGCCGCTGGCGAACCGGGTCGTCATGGCCCCCATGACCCGCAGCCGCGCGGCCGAGGCCAACACCCCCAACGCCCTCATGGCCGAGTACTACCGCCAGCGCGCGAGCGCCGGCCTGATCGTCACCGAGGGCACCTCGCCGTCGCCCAACGGCACCGGCTACCCGCGCATCCCGGGGATCTGGAACGAGCGGCAGGTGGCGGGCTGGCGCGGGGTGACCGACGCGGTCCACTCGGCCGGCGGCCGGATCTTCGTCCAGCTCATGCACACCGGCCGGGTCGGCCACCCGCTCAACCTGCCGCCCGGCGGCGAGGTTCTCGCGCCGAGCGCGGTCGCCGCCGAGGGGGAGATGTACACCGACGCCGAGGGCATGAGACCGCACCCGGTGCCGCGGCCGATGACCGCCGCGGAGGTGCGCGCGGCCATCGCCGAGCACGTCCGCGCGGCCGAGAACGCCCTCGCCGCCGGCTTCGACGGGGTCGAGCTGCACGGCGCCAACGGCTACCTGCTGGAGCAGTTCCTGAGCCCCCAGACCAACCAGCGCGACGACGACTGGGGCGGCTCGGTGGAGAGGCGGCAGCGCTTCGTGGTCGAGGTCGCGGCCGCGCTCGCCGCCGCCATCGGCGGCGAGCGGGTCGGCCTGCGCCTGTCGCCGTACGGGGTCAACGCCGGCATGCACGCCTACCCCGAGGTCGAGGAGACCTACGCCACCCTGGTGCCGCGCCTCGTCCCCACCGGCATCCAGTACCTGCACCTGGTCGACCACTCGGCGATGGGCGCGCCCGAGGTCCCGGCCGCCCTCAAGCAGGCCCTGCGAGCCGCCTGGCCGCGCACCTTCATCCTCGCCGGCGGCTTCGACCGCGCCACGGCCGAGGCGGCCCTGCACGACGGCCGCGCCGACCTGGTCAGCTTCGGCCGGCCGTTCATCTCCAACCCGGACCTGGTCGCCCGCCTCGAGCGGGGACTGCCCCTCGCCGCGGCCGACTTCGCCACCTTCTACACCCCGGGGCCGCTGGGCTACACCGACTACCCGGCGGCAGGGTGAGGCCGTGACCGGCGCGACCCTCCTCCCCGTCACCCCTGGTCTGGGCGAGGCGCCGCCCCCTCGCCCGGCCCGGCGAGGCTGGCCCTGAGGCGCGTCACCTCCTGCTCCAGGTACCTCTCCCGCTCGCTCCGGACGATACGGGTCCCCGGGACGTAGGTGGCGTCCACCAGGGCGTTGACGACGTCCTCGAGCGGCTTCGGGTTCTGCTTCAGGTACAGGTCGCCGGCCAGGTCCCGGATCGAGACCTTCGGCACCGCCCTGAACTGGGTCAGGGTGTGGATCGCGCGCCAGAAGCGGGCCGCTGGCGTGATCTCCCCGAACGCCACGTTCCGACCCTCGAGGAAGTCGCCGATCATGCCCCGCTCGCGCGCCGTGGCGGTGATCGGGTAGCCGCGGTAGAACCCCAGCTGGTTGACCTCCTGCAGGACGTAGCCGCGGGGGAGGTCGAGCAGGAGGTCCAGGGTGTCGCGGTTGTCCTGGTCGGACTCGAACGGGTTGTAGCCGATCAGGTCGATGACCAGGCGCAGGCCGGCGCGGCTGATGCGCTCGGCCGCGTCGACGACGCGCTGGCGGGCGCCAGGCCGACCGAACACCTCCCGCAGGGTCCTCTGGCTCCCGGTCTGGATGCCCATGCAGACGATGCCGACGCCGCTCGCCTTGAGCAGGGAGAGGTACTCGTCGTCGCACACCATCGGGTAGGTGTAGCAGAAGAAGGGCTTCCCCACCTCCTGCGGGTAGGCGGCGGCGAACTCACGCAGCCACTCGCGCCGGATCCCGAAGACGTCGTCGTGGAACTCGACCGAGATCGTGTCAGGGTGCCGGGAGACGTAGGCGGCGATCTCGGAGAGGACGTGCCTGACGCTGCGCGTGCGGACGTAACCCCTGCTGCCGTAGAGCTCGCGGTAGAGCGAGTTGCAGCAGTACGAGCACGAGTACGGGCACCCGCGGGTGGCCATGACCGGGAAGCTCGCGGTGAGGTGACTGCCGTCGGGAAGCCCGGCCGGGACGACGAGCCCGTCGTGGATCCAGTCCTTGCCGCCGGGGTCGAAGTCCGGCCACGGGAGGCTGTCGAGGTCTGCCACCAGCGGACGCAGCGGGCTCCTCTCGATGGCGTCGCCGTGCCTGACCCAGAGGTTGGCGACGCCGGTGACGGGCCCCCCGGCGGCAACCCGGTCCGCCAGCTCCGCGGCGGCCCCCTCCCCCTCGCCGACGCAGACCATGTCGGCGGAGGCGATGGCGAGATCCGGGTTGGCGGAGGCGTCGGCGCCGCCCCAGACGATGGGGGCGTCGGTCACGTGCCGCAGCCGGCTGGTGACCCGCCTCGCCAGGCCGTGGTAGTTGGAGGACGAGACGCTGATCCCCACCAGCCCGGGTCGGACGTCGTGGGTGAGCCGCGCCAGGGCCTCGAAGTCCGCGCCCGTCACGCTGGCGGGCGGGACGTGGTAGCCGTCCGGGTCCTCCCGGGCCGCCTGGCCGCCCATCTCCGGCACGCTGCGGAGGTAGACGAGACGGACCTCGTGCCCGCGCGCCTTGAGCACCGAGGAGATGGTGCGCAGGCCGAGGCACCACTCGTCGTACAGGGCGATGAGCAGGACTCTCATTCAACCTCCGGGGGGCCGCGGCCGCCGGGTCGCTCCACCGGGGCAGGGCGGGGCAGCCTCCCCGAGGCATTGTAGGGGGAGTCCGGCGCGCTCCAAATGCCGGCAGAGAGCCAGCCGCGCCCGGACGCACGCTGCCCCCACCTGCCGGCGCCGCCTCGCCCCGCGCCGGCGGGGGCCGCCTCGTCGCGCTACTGCACGTAGCCGAGACGACGCAGCTGCTCGCGCAGCTCCTGGCCGACCCCGGCCGGCGCCTGCGTTCGCCGGGCCCGGTCGCCCTCGACCCAGACCCTGACCACGGTCGCCTCCTCCAGAGAGGCGGCCGCGTCCTCGCGCCAGACGCCGTCCGTGCCCTTCACCGCCTGCCAGGGGGCGAGGAGGCCGTCCAGGCTCACCACCCGGCGCAGGTCGGTCGGCCCGGGTGGCACGCCGGCCACGCCACCGACGCCCACCAGCAGCTCGCCGAGCACTGCCCCCTCGACGAAGAAGCGCGCCGTCTCGCCCGCCGGGACCGAGAACAGGAACACCTGGTTGCGCCAGCCGACGCCGGTTGCCGCCCGGTCCAGGGTCTTCACCTGCAGGGGCGTCACCGTCGCGCCCTTGAACAGGCAGGGCATGGGGGTCTGGCCGCGGTTGGAGAAGGCCAGACGAAGCCCCGACGAACGGTCCTGGTAGTGTTGCTGGACCCGCTGTCGCAGCCCGGCCGTGCGCGGGTCGGCGGCGGCCAGGTCGCGGCTCTCGGCCGGGTCGGCGGACAGGTCGTGGAGTGCCTCGCCACCGCGCAGCGGCGGCCAGGGCGCGTTGTTGAACGTGTACTTGAGCCGGTTGGCCAGCCGGAGCGAGAGGCCGAAGTTGCTCGACGCGGCGTAGCTCCACGCCTCGTCGGGGACCCCCCCCGCGCGGCCCTCGAGCACGGGCACCAGCGACCGGCCGTCCACCCCTGACAGGGGCTCGAGGCCGACCAGGTCGAGGACCGTCGGCGCCAGGTCGACGAGCCGCACCTGGGTCGGGACCCGCCGGCCGGCTCCCAGCCCGGACGGCGCGGCGATCATCAAGGGGACCCTCAGCTCGCACTCCTGCAGGCTCTGGTGGCCCGCCAGCCCGTGCTCCCCGAGCGCCTCGCCGTGGTCCGACGTCACCACCACCACGGTCCGGTCCTCGAGGCCGAGGTCGCGCAGGCGGTCGAGCAGCCGGCCCACCTGCAGGTCGGCGAAGGCCACCTCGCTGTCGTAGAGGTCCTGCAGCAGGGGCAGCTCCTCGCGCGGGAGCCGACGGTAGCCGGGCTCGGGCCCGGCCACCCGCGCCCTCACCCAGCCCGCCGACTGGTAGCCGGTCGCGGGGTCGAGGTCCTTGGGGGTGGTCTCGACCAGCGGCGCATCGCCGGCGGGCGGGCCGCCGTGGAAGCGGCTGAAGTGCGGCTCGCGGGGGCGGTAGGGCGAGTGGACCTCGTAGGTGTGGAACAGCAGGAAGAACGGTCGGTCGTCGGCCGCCGCGAGCCAGGCCACGGCCCGCTCCATGCCCGCGACGATGTCGTCCCCGGCCTGGTCGGGGGCCAGCTGCGGCCCCCAGGGGTAGCGGACGCCGTCGAAGCCCTGCATGAGGCCGTACGCGGGCGCCAGGTAGCCGCCCCCGGTCACGGCCTGGGTGCGGTAGCCCGCATCGCGCAGCAGCTCGGCGAGGGTGACGAGCGACTCCGCGCACGGCTCGTCGTTGTTGGCGCCGTGGCTGACGGCGTCGAGGCCGGTGAACATCGACAGGTGGGAGGGCAGGGTCCACGGGGCCGAGGCGATCACGTTCTCGAACAGCACGGCCCGGGTCGCCGCCCAGGCGTCGAGGCGCGGCGTGGTCGGGCGGTGGTAGCCGTAGCCCGAGAGGCGGTCGGCGCGGAGGGTGTCGAGGACCACCAGGACGACGTTCGGCGGCGGCCGTCGCGCCGCCGGGGCCCGCAGCTCCAGGTCGGCCACCACCGGCAAGCCGCGCAGCGGGTCGAGCGGGCGTGCGCCCGTCGTCTCGCAGCGCAGCCTCACCTTGCGGCCAACGAAACGCCCCAGGTCGACGGTCCGGTCCTGCCAGGCGCACGAACCGGCGTCGCCGCAGGGGGCGATGGTCTCGTCGAGGAGGACCTCCTCCGCCTGCCCGGACCCCGCCACCACCCGGAACGTCACCGCCGCGTCGACCTCGGGCTCGAGACCGAGGGCCAGGCGCAGGGTCGCGTGGCGCGGCACGTCGACCTCGCGGACGAACGCCAGCCCGGGCGGCACCAGCACCGCCCGCCGCGCGTCGCCCTGGAGGTCGACCCGATACGAGCGCGCCGCCGCCTGGGCCAGCAGCTCCTCGCGCACCACGTGGTCGAGGGCGGTCACCGAGAACAGCTCGACCCGTCGGTCGGCGACCGAGGTCGGGTCGAGGCGGAGGCTCGCGATCGCCCCTGTCCAGCCCGGGTGCCCCCAGACCGGGAAGGTGAAGGTCGGCACCATCGTGCCGGTGCCGTCGTCCCGCGACAGGGCCAGGCTCCGGGCCTCGCTGAACGGCTCCCCCGGCGGCGCCCAGTAGAGCTGCATGCAGGCATCGGCAGTCAGCCCCGAGCTGCGCACCCGCATCGCCTTGACCCGGCTCGCGTCCAGCGCCACCGGCCGGACCAGCGATGGGTCGTCGGAGCTGGAACGGATGAGCAGGCCGTCCCGGGTCGGCGAGCAGTCGAGGTCGGCGCGCTGCGGCTGCCACTCGGCGATGGCCGCGGCCGAGTCGAAGGTGTAGCGGGCCACCTCGACCTCGTCCCAGAACACCGCCTGGCGGGGCGACACCTCGACGCCGGGCGGCAGCAGGCGGAGCGCGACGCGGCTGGCCGGCGGGGCCTGGCACCCAGCGCTCGCGGCGGTGAGCCCTGCCGCCACGCCGACACCGCAGGCGAGCCGCACGAGACCTGACACGACGCTACCCGGAGCCGCCGGCCGCGACGCCGGCGCGAGGCGGGCGGAGTCTACCACCACCCTTCGGGCCGGGGCGACGGCTCGGCGGCGCCCGCAGTTGTGTTAGGGTGTGCGCCGCCGCGACGGGCTCGGCCGCCGCGAGCTCGGCCAGGACCGCAGCGCGCCACCGCGACGGGTCGCCGCGCGGAGTCGACGGCCCGCCGGGGACAGGACCCACCATCGAGCCGAGGAGACGCGAATGACCACCGACACCCTGCGACCCGAGGTCAACCTCAACGCCCCCTGCCCGTGCGGCTCGGGCCGCAAGTACCGCCGCTGCTGCTGGGCCGCCCGCCGGACCGAGGCGGCGCGGGCCGACGCCGCCCTGCGCGACGCGCCCGGCGCGCCCATGCGCTTCGCCCGCGAGCGCTTCCCGGGCCTGCTCGAGCGCTGCTGGGAGGACTCGGTCGTACCGATCCGCGATCGGGTCGGCTACCGCCGGCTGGGCCACTTCCTCGAACGCGCCGGCGACCTGCTGTCGGTCAACGTCATCGACTCGGCTCTGGCGGACGAGCCGGTGGCGGACGGCCGCAGCGTGCTCGAGCTCTTCCTCTCGGAGCCCGCCGCAGCCGGCCTGCACCCCGTCGGCCGCGCCTTCCTCGAGGCCTGGGCGGGCGTGTCGCTGTCGCTCTACGAGGTCGAGGAGGTCGTGCCGGGCGAGCGGCTGGTGCTCAAGGACCACCTCAACGAGCAGGTGCTCGACGTGGTCGAGCGGCACGCCTCGCGCGGCCTGGACCAGTGGGACACGGTCGTCACCCGCGTCACCTTCCCCGGTGACGAGGCCCGCCTGTCCGGCGCCCTCTACCACCTGCCGCGCTTCGCCGTGCCGTGGTTCCGCGAGCGCCTCGAAGAGGACCGCGCCCGCCCCGAGCACCAGGGCCTGTCCTGGCCGGCGTTCCTCCGGCGCCGCTGGCGCCTCGTCCCCCAGCTCTGGCTCAGCATCGCCATCGACCCCGACGCCCTCCCCTCCGAGGTGCGCGAGGCCGCCCGGGAGGAGATGGGAGGGCACGTCCACGGCCCCGGCTGCGGCCACGAGCACGACGACGACGAGTAGGGGCGCCGAGCTCGGCGCAGCCCGGGCATCGCCTTGACGCCAACCCCCTCCACCGCGCGCCGCATGCGTTCTCGACTGCCGAGGCGCAACCACGGGTTCGAGGACCGGACGCCGACCCGGGCGACCGGCCGTCGGTCGGCCGAGCCCGGGAGCGGCAGACTGCGAGCGCGCATCCTGCGCTCCTCGATCACGACCACGGCCCCGTGCTCCAGGGCCTCTGCGAGCGTCTCGAGGTGCAGGAGCAGGAGCTCCAGCTGCCGCTGGGGACGCCGGTCGGTGCCACGCCGGAAGAGGACCACCGACGGCCACCGGGACCGCCGCTCCGCGAGGAGGGTGCCGAAGTCGGTGTCGGCGGAAGCCAGCACACGGTTGGCCTCCGCCGCCAGATCGAGGACCTCTTCGTCCGGAGCCCTGGCCTGGCCGAGATCCCGGACGTGCACCGCCTCATGGCCGGCCCGACGGAGCCCCGCCGCGATCTCGGGAGAGAGAGCGGCGTCGACCAGGAACTCATGCGGACGAGGCGAACGGGGTCGCCCGCTCCCTGACCGCCTCGGCCGCGTAGGCCAGAGCCTGCCGGATGTCCTGCGGCTCCAGGTCAGGGTAGGCGGCCAGGATCTCGTCGTCGCTCATGCCATCAGCGACCATTCCGACCACGGTGGCGACCGGGATACGGTGCCCACGGATGCACGGCACCCCGCCCATCTGCTCCGCGCTGACCGTGATGCGATCGAGGACCACTGTTGCGTGCCCTCTCGTACCAACTACAGGTCGGTGCCAGGCGCCCGTCCACCGCGCCCACGCGCCCCGGCCCGAGCGGCCCGCCCGGTGCGAGCTTGCTTCTGCTAGACTCGCCCCCGGAGCCGGCCGGTCGCCCGACCCCCGGCCCCGCGGCCGCGCCGGTAGCTCAACGGATAGAGCTCCTGACTTCGGATCAGGCGGTTGGGGGTTCGAGCCCCTCCCGGCGCGCCATCCAACCCTCGCGATTCCCGATGATTGCAGCGACCACTGCGAAGAGCGCTGAGACGAGTCTCAGTTACCGTCGCACCGCGGTCGCACCGTGGTAGCGGGTTCGCGCCACCCCTGCCGGACCGCGCCCCACTCGACCACGCTCGGGTCGTGCCCCAGTTGCAGGGCCAGCCATCCCGCCCCGCTGCGGCCCGGCCGAACCGCACGGTCCGGCGCGAGCGCACGGGCGGCAGCGCCGATCCGCAGGCGAATCAACTCCCGTTCGAGGAGTTGTTCCGGGTTAGGCTGCAGCGACGGCCGGATCGTCTCGACGAGAGTTCCGTCTCGGAAGTTGAGTCAACGGTCCGGCGCGCTCTTCGGGTGACCTCGCGGGCGGGTCTGGTCCAGACGAAGGGGGTGTCGATTCTGCTAGCATGCGGCAGGGTCGATTGACCGTCACGGAGCTGGAGGTTTCGTCGTGCGCAACGCAACGCTGGCCACGCTGATGCTCGCAGGGCTTTCCGCCATCGCCACGGCCGGGCAGGCCGGGGGAGAGGTCGACCGCAGGGTGCTGCCGATCCCGGAGCCCAGCTACCCACACAGCACGGTCCTCGACGCCCGCGACGCCACGCCGCCGCCGCGCTTCGAGGTCAAGGCGCCCGAGGGCGCGCCCAACGTGCTCATCGTCCTGGTGGACGACATGGGCTTCGGCGTGCCGAGCGCCTTCGGCGGTCCGGTGCACATGCCGGTGGCCGACCGCCTCGCCAGCCACGGACTGCGCTACAACCAGTTCCACACCACCGCGCTGTGCTCGCCGACGCGGACCGCGCTGCTCTCCGGCCGCAACCACCACATGAACAACATGGGCAGCATCACCGAGACCGCCACGGCGTTTCCGGGCAACACCGGCCAGCGGCCCGCGAGCGTCGCACCCCTGGCCGAGATGCTGCGGCTGAACGGGTACAGCACCGCCTTCTTCGGCAAGAACCACGAGACCGCGCCGTGGGAGGTCAGCCCCTCCGGGCCGACAGACCGCTGGCCGACGCGCTCTGGCTTCGACAAGTTCTACGGCTTCTTCGGCGGCGAGACGGACCAGTGGTCGCCCACGCTCTACGACGGCATGACCCGGGTCGCGACACCTCACTACCCCGGCTACAACTTCATGACCGACATGACCGACCAGGCCATCGCCTGGATGAAGTTCCAGAAGGCGCTGACGCCGGACAGGCCGTTCTTCATCTACTTCGCGCCGGGCGCCACCCACGCGCCGCACCATGTTCCCCAGGAGTGGATCGCCAAGTACAAGGGCAGGTTCGACCAGGGGTGGGACACGCTGCGCGAGGAGACGCTGGCGCGGCAGATCGCCCTGGGCGTGGTGCCGCCCGGCACGACGCTCGCCCCCAAGCCCGAGGCCATCAGGGACTGGGACACGCTGACCGCCGACGAGAAGAGGCTCTACGCCCGCCAGATGGAGGTGTACGCCGGCTTCGGCGAGTACTGCGACCACGAGATCGGCCGGCTGTTCGAGGCGATCGGCGAGACCGGGCAGCTCGACAACACGCTGATCTTCTACATCCTCGGCGACAACGGCACCAGCGCCGAGGGCGGCATGTCCGGCATGTTCAGCGAGATGACCTACTTCAACGGCGTCCAGGAAACGGTGCAGGACATGCTCGCGCACTACGACGACTGGGGCGGACCGTCGACCTATCCGCACATGGCCGCGGGCTGGGCCGTCGCCGGCGACACGCCCTTCACGTGGACCAAGCAGGTCTGCTCCAACTACGGCGGCACCCGCAACGGGCTGATCGTCTCCTGGCCCAGGCGCATCACGGCCGGCAACCAGGTCCGCCCGCAGTGGCACCACGTCATCGACGTGGCCCCCACGGTCCTCGAAGCGGCTGGCTTGCCCGAGCCCACCAGCGTCAACGGCACCGTCCAGCAGCCCATCGAGGGCGCGAGCATGCTCTACACCTTCGCTCAGCCCGCCGCGGAGAGCACCCACAAGACCCAGTACTTCGAGGTCTTCGGCAACCGTGCGATCTACCACGACGGCTGGTTCGCCGGCACCGTTCACAAGGCGCCGTGGGAAACGAAGCCCCGCGCGAAGCTGCTGGACGACACGTGGGAGCTCTACGACACGCGCGCGGACTTCAGCCTCGCCAACGACCTGGCCGCTCTCCAGCCGGCGAAGCTCAAGGAGATGCAGGACCTCTTCCTGCAGGAGGCGGTCAAGTACCGCGTGCTGCCCATCGACGACCGCAGCGTCGAACGCGTCAACGCCGCGCTCGCGGGCCGGCCGGACCTGATGGGGGAGCGCACCTCGCTCACGCTCTCGGCCGGCATGAACTCGATGAGCGAGAACGTCTTCATCAACGTCAAGAACCGCTCGCTCTCGATCACGGCGGAGGTGGAGATCCCCCAGGGCGGCGCGAACGGCGTGATCCTCGCCCAGGGCGGACGCTTCGGCGGCTGGAGCCTCTACCTCGATGACGGCAAGCCGACCTACTGCTACAACTTCCTCGGGCTCGAGCAGTACCGGGTCGCGGCGACTCGGGCGGTGCCTGCGGGCAAGGCCACCATCCGCATGGACTTCGACTACGACGGCGGCGGGCTCGGCAAGGGCGGCACCGCCACGCTCCTGGTCAACGGCGAGAGGGTCGCCAGCGGCCGGGTCGAACGCACGCAGCCGATGGTCTTCTCGGCCGACGAGACCGCGGGCGTAGGGGTGGACGACGCGACGCCGGTGACCTCGGACTACGCGGAGCGCGACAACGCCTTCACGGGCAGGATCCTCAAGGTCGTCGTGGACGTGAAGCCCGTCGGCGCCGCGGTCAAGGCGGAGGCGGACGCGGCCAGCCTGGAGGCTGCTCAGAGGAGAGCGCTGGCGGACTAGGCGGCGCACCCCACGCACATGGGAAAGGCAGGTGATCGAAGAGCCGTGCCTACGAAGGGGTTCATGATCGGCGGCCAGGGGCGCGCTGCGACCAGGGCCATCCTGTGTCTCGGGGCGGCGGTGGCGTTCACCGGCTGCGTCCACCTGGGGCCCAGGGCCATCCCGGTGGACCGCTTCGACTACAGCACCGCGGTCGCCGACTCGTGGAAGCAGCAGACGCTGTTGAACATCGTCAAGCTGCGCTACATGGACCTGCCGGTCTTCGTGGACGTCGCTTCCATCGTCAGCGGCTACTCGCTGCAGACAGGGGTGAACGTCGGCGGCACCGTGTCGTCCAGTCACGCGGTCCAGGGCAACTACCTGACGGCCGGCGGGCAGGCGGTCTACACCGACAGGCCCACCATCACCTACACGCCGTTGACCGGCGAGAAGTTCTTGAAGGGCCTGCTGGCGCCGATCGACCCGAAGAACATCTTCTTCCTGCTGCAGGCGGGCTACCCGGCGGACTTCATCCTGGCGCTGACCGTCGAGTCGCTCAACGGCGTGCGCAACCGGTCGGTGGCGGGCACCACGATGCGCGAGGCGGACCCGGATTTCTTGCGCGCGCTGCACCTGCTGCGGGACGTGCAGGCCGCCGGGGCGGTCGGGTTGCGAGTCGAGGAGGACCGGGAGAAACGCTCGACCGCCGTGCTGTTCTTCCGCCGCGACGACCTGCCGGCCGACGTCCTGGACAAGGCGGCCGAGATCCGGCGGTTGCTCAGGCTCCCCCCCGACCAGCAACGGTTCAACCTCATCTACTCGCCGGCGCGCGGGGCGGACAACGAGCTGGCCGTCAACAGCCGCTCGATGCTCCAGATCATGGGGGCCTTCTCGAGCTACCTGGACGTGCCAGAGGAACACCTGAGGGATCACAGCGCCCTGCCCGCCTTCGAAGGTGCCGCCCTCGAGACCCGCGAGGACATGGTGCGGATCTTCAGCGGCAAGGATGAGCCCGCGTCCGCCTTCGCGGCCGTGCGCTACCGCGGCTACTGGTACTGGATCGACGACGGCGACTGGCAGACCAAGCGGGCGATGACGGCGATCATGTTCTTCTTCACGCTCGCCGAGACCGGCGACGACGAGAAGCTCCCACTGATCACGATCCCGGCGCAGTGAGAGTCGGGGGCCGACTGGGCGGAGCAGCCGCTCAACCGAAGAACAGCGACCAGAGCCCGACAAGGCCTGCGATCGCGAGCAGCGTGGCAACACCCACGCTCAGTGGCCACTGGCTGAGGACCGGCAGCTCGCCGCGCTCGAGCCTGCGCAGAGTGGACAGGTGCGACAGACCCGCGAGGATCGTTGCCACGATCCCGACGACGACGAGCGAAGTGCCGAAGGCGATTGCGCCTTCGTGCACCCGGATGGCCTCCGCGCTCGGGCTGGCCTGTCGCAGCGAGCGGAAGAAGCCAACCAGCCCGAAGCCGAACGTGCCCATGGTCAAGGTCGTTCGTATCCACGCCAGGGTTGTCCGGTCCAGCGCGAGATGGGTCCGGAAGGTCGCCATCTTCGTGCGATCCTGGGCCAGGTTCGTACGCTGGTCAGGGGCGGTTGCCGCGTTCTGATCCATGAGCCCACTCCTCCGCCATGTCCTGCGGGCCGCCTGCGGCCCGCGCGACCCACTCCCGGGGCCGAACGCAACGGGGTCAGCGAGCGGCCTCGGGCGCATGGTAGCTCAGCCCGCGCCGCATCCGCCCTGGCGCTGGAAGGCCTCCAGGAAGAACGGCTCGACGTGGTGCGGCTGGAGGCGCCGGGCCCCGGCGCGCTCCATCTCCTCGCGCACCTGCACCACCCGGCTCGATTCCATGGCGTCGTGGGCCAGGGCCCGCTCCTCGAGCGGGTCGAGCATGGCCGGGGTGAGGACCGGGTCGTGGAGCCTGCCGGTCCCGAGGCCCTTCCCGATCAGCTTGACCGCCTCGCCGAGCGGCACCACGGCGACGACCTCGACCGGTTCGGGCAGCGCGGCCCCACGCACCACCGCGCCAGGGCGGAGCTGGTCGGGGCGCATGATCGGGCTTCTTGGTGGGGCTCTCGACGGCTTGAAGGGGGCTCCGACAGCGGCCCAGCCGGCACACGGCGAGGGTGTTGTGCGCGTCGAATACCTCACCCTCGACGAGCACCCTGCCCGGCCCCGACATACAGACCATCCCCACCTCAGCGCACCATCACGCCGGATTGGCGTGACTGCCACCTTCCCGGCTCTCGCTCACTCCTCCTCGGGCTCCGGGTCATCCTCTCGCTCCCTCGGCGGGACAGAGGCTCGTTGCGCGAGGTGGCAGACCTGCCACAGGGACCTGACAATGGCGACGTAGCGGCTTTCCTCAGCCCAGACGCGGATCCAGCTCCCGTTACCACCAGGAGCGCCCCCGTCGAACACGTCCTGGTCGACGCGAACCCCGGGGATGTGCTCTACGAACTGGAGGTCGTCGCCGTCCGCCAAGTGGCCCAGGTCCTGGAGGAGCCTCGGCAGCGCATCCCGCCACAGCTCCGGGTTCCCGCGCAGCTCGCGGCGGACATCCCGCAGGACATCCTCCAGGCTCGCTTCTTCGACCAGGTGTTCGAGCGTTCGCACGGCCTCGAAACCCTCGTACCACGACTCGACGATGTCGAAACCCTCGCCGACCAGGACCGAGGTCCCGTCGTACGCGAGGACCCTCTCCCAGCTGTCGGGGTCCGAGGGATCCGACCGCAGGTCCATCTCCATCGTCTTCGCTTCCTCCAGCCAAGCCCGGATCTCGTCGTCGGTCGGCATCGGTTTCAGCTCGTCGTCCATGAGTACCTCCCGTAGTGCATGCCACACCGTTTCGTCGGTTCGTCCGCCGCCGGTCACGAGGCCGCGGCCGAGGTGCGTCCGCGGACCGGGGAGACCGGGAGGACCGGCGGCACCCTCGCCGGCGGCCTCGGCTCCGAGTCGTCGTCCCGGCGAGGAGGAGTCAGAGGACCTCGGGATCGAGCAGGACCCTGTGCGACTGCCTGATCAGGTGCTTGTTCTTCAGGAACTGCTCCGGTCCCTGCAACTCCAGCTCCCTCACCATCTCGTGTACGACCAAGGACCGCATCGGCAGTGGCATTTCCGCCAACTCCTCAGCCGAGTAGGGTCCCTGCTCCAGGATGATCCGCGCGCGCTCTGCGTCCGACAGGCTCGCCGGCCGCCCGCCCGAGGTCGGAGCCTCCCCGCCGTGCTCCATCTCGACCTCCTAGTCACCGCCGGACACAGGCAGGTCGTCGAACGCTCCGGCGGCCTCCTTCTCGACGTGGTCTCGCAGCACGCCCAGCATGAGCTCCGCCGCCTTGACCGGCCCCTCGACCCAGCTGACCACTCCTCCGGTCTCCAGGTCGATCAGGGCGAGGATGATCCCGATCTTCTCCGCGCCACCGTGTTCCTCGATCACCGCCTTGATCCCGGCGAACGGCTGCCACAGCCCCTCGTGCATGGACGCCGGGAACTGCCCCTCTCCCACGTGTACCGTCGGCATCGCTCACCTCCCTGGTCGCGCCGCGATGAAGTCGCCGGGCCTCGAGTCGCGGACCGGGCTGGGAGGACCGTGCGCGGTCAGGAGTGGTCGCATGGCGGGCCTTTCCCTTCCGCACCGGGAGATGTCGTGGTCACGGTCGTGCGGTGGGGTCATCCCCTGAAACAACAGGACCCGCGCCCCCAGCATCGGGAGTGCGGGTCACCGCACCGGACTTTTTTCTGCCGCGCCGGCCTCACCGCCGCGACCGCATCCCCGCACGACGCGGGAAGCACCTTGGGAGTCCGAAACCTAGGTTGCTGAGCCCCTCTTTGGGGCCGCTCCCGATGCCATCTTCAGGATGCCATGAAGATGCACAATTGTCAAGAACTACAAATGGTTAACCTATACGTGACAGACTCGAAATCGCGACCGACCAGAGGGGCCTGGCACCCATCGATCCGCGGCGCTGGTGCCGTCGACCGCGCGCACCGAGAAGGCGTGCGATCCGTTGCTCAGCCCTGTGTACGGTTGCGGGCTCGTGCACGCCGCGATACCGGCGCCGTCCAGGCTGCACTCGAAGCTGAGCGGCGGGTAACCGCCCGAGCCGCTGAAGCTGAAGGAAGCCCAGGTGCTGGCCGTGGGGTCGGGCGGGTGACCCGTGATCGTCGTGTCCAGCGGGTCCAGGGGAGTGTTCTCCAGACTGGAGTCGACGCTCGTCGCACCGGATGCGCTGGCGGTGTCGTTGAACCTGCCGCCGCCGCACGCCGGGCTGGGGCAGGTGCCGGCGCCGTTGGCGTTGCCGCCCGAGATCGTGAGGCCGTCGACTCTGGCGCCGTTGGCGCCCCTCACCACGTGATGGGCGTTCTCGGCACGGGTGGGCTCGGTGTCGGCGACGTGGGCGTTGTCGTTGCCCGGCAGGTCGCCGCTCAGGACGGTGGGGTTCTCCTCCGGGTCGCGTTCGCCGAGCGTGGTCTCCGTGCCCGCGAAGCCGCCGTGGACGGCGACTCCGGCCTTGAGCTGGAAGCTCGCGTTCCGGTCGCCGCCGGTGGTCGGGAGGTGCGTCCCCGCCATGACCCGGATCTCGTCGCTCGAGACCGCGACGGTCAGCGCCGTCTGCTGCGTGCAGGCATTCGCCCACCCGCTGCAGTCGCCGGTTCCGGTGGCGCTCGGCGCCGCATGCCGGACCGCCGCGAGCGCGGCCGGAGCCGAGACGACGAGCAGCAGGACCAACCCACCGACGGTGAGGCGCTGCGTGCGGATGAGGCGGGCGGCGTCGTCAGCGGTCATCGGGACATCCTCCGGGGAGTCGAGAAGCAGGGTCCGAGAGCGGCGCAATCGGGCGCGGCCACCGACGCGCAGCACGCCTGCGCGCGGATGGTCCCACCGTGCCCTTCATCCCGACTGGCACACATCCAGCGGTCAGGAGCCCACCCGAGGCGCTCCTGCGGCCCTTGGCGGCGTCGGCGACAGCGACTGCTCGCCACAGAGCAGTGGGTCGAGCTCGTGTGCCCGGGCCCGGGCGCTGCGGGCGGCGTCGACGTGGCGGTCCCGAGCCGGCCCGGCGGCCGCCAACCGAGAGGCCAGCCGCTCGAGGCCGGCGCGCAGGGCCCATGCCTCCGCCCGCAGCGGGTTCAGACGGATGGCGTGGCTGGCCAGCCCCAGTCCCCGGTCAACCGCGGCGCCGGCGTCGCCGCCGTGAGCGAGCCTCCACTCCCCCCATCGCCTCCAGATCTCGGCTGCCGCCATCACGGCCTCCACGTCGTCGGGGTTGACGGCCAGCGCGCGCCCGACCGCCTCCTCGGCGGCGGCAAGACGACTCGCAGGCGAGCGCCCGGCGGCAAGCTCGCCTGCCGCCGCGACCAACAGGAGCTCGGCACGGCGCACCGTGGCTGCCATGTGTGCAGGGTTGGCACCCAGCGCGGCGTCGACCGTGGCCAGGCCCGCCTTGACCGCAGCCGAGGGATCGCGTCCCGTCGCGACGGCCCAGCGCGCGGCCTCCAGGTGGGTCGCCGCAGCCAGGGCCAGGCCGTCGGGCTCGATGCCGCGAACCCTCCGGCCCGCGGCCAGGGACGACTCCCCGAGCGCCAGCTGCTCGGAGGGGTCCGCACCAGTCAAGCGGCGGTGCTCGGCCGCCAGCGCGTGCCCGAAGGCCGCCAGGAAGTGCGGCGCAGCCCAACTCGTGTTGGCCTCGTGGACGGGCGCCAGCAGCTGGTGGGCGCGAGCGACCTCGGCGGTGGGGTCGCGGCCGCGGCGGAGCTTGCCCTGCGCCTCCTGGAGCAGCAGCTCGGCGAGGTTGAAGTGGGCGGTGAGAAACCGAGGGTTGACCTCGATCGCGCGTTCGAGCGCCGCGACCCCCGCAGCCATGTCCGTGGCGGGGTCCCCTCCACTGTCGCGGAGGATTGCCGCCAGCTGTCCGTGGGCGATGCCCAGGTTGACCCACGCGCCCACGAGGTTGCCCTCGAGCTCGGTTGCCTGCCTCGCGGCCTGGATCGCCGCCCGGAAGTGGGCCGCCGCCTGGCCGCCGCGGGCACGCGCGTCGGCACCGAGGTACAGGAGCGCGTTGGAGAGGCTGACAGTGGCGCCGTAGTCGTTCGGGTTGAGGCGCAGCGCCTCGGCGAAGGCGGCCACTGCCGCCTCGAGGTCGGCCCGCGGGTCGCCGCCGGCCTCGGCCAGCGCGTTGGCGGCCTGCCGGTGGGTGACACCGATCAGGATGTAGGCATCGTCGCTGGCCGGGTCCACCCGCAGTGCCTCCCGGGCGTGCTGCCGCGCCGCCGCGAACGCCTCGCTCGCCGGCTGGCCGAGGGCGAGCAGCTGCTCTGCCCAGTAGCGGTGGGCGCGGCCCGCCTCGAGGTGGGCGGCGGCCGAGTCCGGGTCCGCGACCAGGGCGGCTCGACACGACTCCAGCGCTGCGTCGCGGGCCGGGCCGACCTCGCCGCCGGTGGTGTAGACCCGCATCCTGAGCTCCTGCACCCACAGGCCGCACAGCTCCTGATAGGGGCGCGGGTCACTCTCACCGACCTCGGTCGCCGCAGCGAAGGCCCGGCGAGCTTGCGCGAAGGCCAGCTCCGCCTCGCCTGCCGCACCGCTGTCGAGCGCCGCCTGGTATCTCCGCCGGTGGACGACGCCGGCCAGCAGGTCCCCCTCGTAGTAGAACGGGTCACTCTGCTCGAGCTCGGCCAGCCGGCTCAGGGCGCCGGCATCGTCCCCGGTCACGAAGGCGAGGATCGCGGCCAGGTACGGCGCCGGCTCCGGTGCCCCGGAGGTCTCCGCCAGGTACTCGGCGGCCGGCTGCCGCAGGCGCTCCTCGGCCTCGCGCAGCATCCTCTCCCGCAGAGGCACGTTGAGGACCTCGTCGGCTTCCTGAAGAGCGCTCCGGTACAGCCTGGCCAGGGCGAGGCCGAGGGCCGAGGCAACGGCCGGGCTCCGGTAGCCCAGGTCCCAGGCGGCCTGCAGACGCGCGCGCGCCGGCTCGGCCTGGTCCAGCGCCAGGAGGCCTCGCCCCGCGGCGTAGTGTCCCGCCGCCAAGGACCCCTTGCCCAGGCTCCGGCTCTCGGCGTCGACCCATTCGACCAGCTCTCGCACCCGCCCCTTCTCCGCCCGAATGTCGTGCAGCGGCAGCAGGTAGGCGCGCTGCAGCACCCCCTCGACCCGCTCCACCTCCTGCCCGAAGCGCTGGGCCAGGGCGGCTCGCCGCGCCGCCGAGGCTCGTGACTCGAGGGCGAGGGCGACCGCCAGCAGGGCGACCGCGGCAGAGACCGCGAGCGCCGCCGACGTCCTGGGATGGCGGCGGACCGTGGTCGCCCAGCGTTCGACGAGCGTCCGCGGCCGAGCCAGAATCGGTTCCCCGCGCAGGAAGCGCCCGAGGTCGTCCGCCAGCTCGCGAGCCGAAGGGTACCGCCGCTCGGGCTCCTTCTCCAGGCAGCGCATGACCACCGTCTCCAGGTCGCGGGGCAGGTGGGGCGACCGTCGCCGGAGCGGGAGCGGCTCCTCCTGCAGGAGCTTGACCAGGACGGCGGCACCGCTGTCGCCCTCGAATGGCCGCTTCCCGCTCACCAGCTCGTACAGGATCACGCCCAGGCTGAAGATGTCGCTCCGCCGGTCGAGGCGGCTGACCTCCCCCCGCGCCTGCTCGGGAGAGAGGTAGCCGGGAGTACCCAGGACCTGGCCGGTGGCGGTCAGCCCTGCGACCTCCTGCAGGCGGGCGATGCCGAAGTCGAGCACGAACGGGTGCAGCTCGCCGTCGTCGCTCACCTCCAGCTTGATGTTGCCCGGCTTGAGGTCGCGGTGGACCAGACCCGCGCTGTGGGCCGCCTGCACCGCTTCGGCCACCTTCAGCATCGTCAGCACCTTCTGCTCGAGGCTCATGGTCGGGGCGGCCTCGGACAGCAACGGCCCGTCGACGTACTGCATGGCGATGAAGGGCCGACCGTCGTCCACGCCCACCTCGTACACCTTGCAGACGCCAGGATGGTCGACGCGCGCCTGGGCGCGGGCCTCCCGCAGCAACCTCTCGACCAGCTCCGGGTCGCCGGAACGGAGGTACTTGAGGGCGACGAAGCGCTCGAGGTCGGGATCCCAGGCCCGGTACACCTCCCCCATCCCGCCAACGCCGATCAGCACGCCGGTCCTCAGCGCCATCCACGAACCTCCCCTCTCAGGGTACAACCGTGGCAGCTCTGCCCGGCTCGCTCAGCGTGCCCTCTCTCAGTCGCGGGCCTCGACTCCCAGCACCCGCAGCCGGCGGTAGAGGGTCGAGACGCCGAGGCCGAGCCGCTCCGCCGCCGCGACCACCACGCCGCCGCACTCGTGCAGGATGCGGGCGATGTGCTCCCGCTCCGCCCGCTCCAGCGCCTCCTTCAGGGAGTCGGGGGCGCTGTCGGGCGCCGCGGTCAGGATTGCCGGCTGCAGGCGGGAGGTGTCCAGCAGCTCGCCGTCAGCCAGGAAGAGGGCGGCACGCTCCATCTCCTTCTCGAGCTGGCGGACGTTGCCCGGCCAGACGTAGGCCACCAGCGCCTCCAGCGCCGAGCGGGAGATGCCGGCGGCGCGGACCCCGCGCTCGGCACAGGCACGGGCGAGGAAGTGGGCCGCCAGGTTCGGTATGTCCTGGCGACGACGGCGCAGGGGCGGCAGCTCGACGACCCAGTCGGCGATGCGGTGGTAGAGGTCGCGGCGGAAGGTGGACTCGGACAGCATGGCGTCGAGGTCGCGGTTGGTGGCAGAGATCACCCGCAGGTCGGCCGGCCGGGCACGATGGCCGCCGACCCGGTAGACCTCCCTCTCCTGCAGGGCACGCAGGATCTTGGCCTGGGTCTCGGGGGCCATGTCGCCGATCTCGTCGAGGAAGAGGGTGCCGCCGTGGGCCGCCTCGAGCTTGCCGGGACGGGCCTCGACCCCGGTCGCCACCCCTCGCTCGACGCCGAACAGCTCGCTCTCCAGCAGGTCGCGGGGAAGAGCGGCGCAGTTGAGGGTCACCAGCGGCGCGGCGCTGCGCTCGGAGGCCGAGTGGATGTAGCGAGCGAGCAGCTCCTTGCCGGTTCCCGACTCGCCGCAGATCAGCACGCTCACCCGTCCGCGCGCCACCTGAGCGGCCCGGGCGTAGATTTCGCGGACCTCGGCCATGACCGACACCGGCCGCGGCACCTCGGCCGACGGTGGAGCGCTCGAGACGATTGCAGCCCTCCCCTCCGCGCGGCCGGCGGCGTGGACCATGGCCGCGGCGATCCGCACCAGCGGCTCGTAGGTCTGGGCGAAGCCCTCACCCAGGAAGTCGACCCGCACCCGAAAGCGCTCCCCGGCCGTCACCGTCACCGCCGCGCCTGTGCCGCTCCGCTCGCCGCTGAAGAGGGTCCCCTCCGCCTCACCGGTCGTCACGCTCACCCGCCGGCAGGGCAAGCTCTGCAGGAGAGCGCTGCCCACCGCCTGAGCCACCTCGGTCACGCTCTCCCCGCTCGCCAGCTGCTCCACCACCGGCGGGAGGTGCTTGAGGGCGAAGCTCTGCAGGGCGCCTGGCCCGACCGTTGCCGGCTGCGGGGCCCTGGACGAGTCGTCGCCCCCCGGAACGCTGCCGAGAGTGGGGAGGGCCACCCCCACCTCGACGTCCCCGGCTGCAACGAGCAGCAGTCTCGCCTCGACGCTGCCCAGCGTGATGCTGCTCTGCGGCTCCACCCTGGTGGCACCGGTGACCGAGGCGCCGTCGAGCCGGGTCCCGTTGGTCGACCCGAGGTCCTCGACCCACGCCCCGTCGGCGTTGACCTCGATGGCAGCGTGCCGGCGCGATAGGGTCGGATGGCGAAAGCGAACGGCGCACTCGTCGGCCGTGCCGACCAGGTGGCGGCCGACGTCGAGCACGAAACGGAGCTGGCGATCCTCCATCTGGACCAGCAAGACGAACGCCATCGGCCCCTCCGCCTTCTCGATTCTCTGGCGGAGGTCACCGGCTGTCAAACAGCGTCGGCCCAGGCGACCGGGGGCGACGGGAACGCCAGGTGTCGGGCTGGCGCCTGACACCTGGCGAGCGGATCGCCCACACCCTGCGACCGGCTACGGCACCCAGGTCGACCAGGCCGAGGTGTTGCCGAGCTCGAAGTCGTCGGCGAAGAGCACGTCGCCGGTGGGGGCGAAGGTGGCGGTGCACTGGGTCGCCGCGTCGAGGATCACCGAGCCGTCCAGGCAGTCGGGGTCCCCCCCGAAGCCGACGAAGACCGAGCCGGGGTCCGAAGTCGGGAGCAGGGTGATCACCTCGCCCTCCACCAGGTAGACGCCGCAGCTGCCGTCGCAGGGGAAGTCGTGGTAGTCGGTGTCCAGGACCACGGTGCCGGTGCCGCTGCCCTCCATGAACAGCTGGAAGAGGTAGGTCGTGTGCTCCTCGAAGACGGCCGTGCAGCTGAGCTCGGCGTTCATGGTGACCTGGCCGTCCGCGCAGTCGGCGTCGCCCGTCCACCCCCAGAAGTAGTCGTAGTAGAGACTGTCCGGAGTCGGGGTGAGGGTGACCGCGGTACCCGGAGCGTACTCCTCGTCGCAGTCCCCGGGGCAGGAGATGCCGGCCGGAGAGGACGACACCGTCCCGTCGGCAGTCCCGGACGTGCTCACGCTCAGGGTGTACGTCCCGATGAACGGTGACTCGATCGAGCCGACGTCGCCGGCGATGCCGACCGGCCGCGACTCCCCGAGCTGGTCATGGGCGAGCGGGATGCCGGTCCACCACTCCCAGCAGCCGGCCGGGTCGGCGGCGTTCACGGCCGGGCTGCCCTGGAGCAGGGGGTGATACGCGCTGTACGGCTCGTCGGTGCGCGGCCCGAGCAGCGGGTCGAGGGGGCTCGAGACCGTGCCGGTCTGGTTGTTGCCCATTGCCCCGACCAGCTCGCACAGGGGGGTCACCACGCCGACGACGTTGTACCCGGCTTGGATCACGCCGCTGCAGTCCGGCACGTAGCCGCCGGGCGACAGGTCGTTGTTGCCGGCGAGGATGGTGTTGTGCAGGATCATCAGGTCGTGGGGGCCTTCACGGTAGATGCCGCCGCCGTCGCCCACGTTGTCGGTGTTGGTGTCGGCCGTGTTGCCGGTGATCGTGCAGCTGGACACTGCCATGCCGTACCAGTACTGGTCGCTGGTGTCGAGGTAGATGCCGCCGCCGCTGCCGGCCGTGGTGTTGCCACTGATGGTGGTGTTCATGATCTCGGTGCGTTCGCCCTGTAAGGTGGTCTGGTAGAAGCCGCCGCCGCGCTGGCCGGCGTGGTTGCCCCAGATCGAGGACTCGCGGATGGTCGCCGTGCTGTTCAAGGTGTAGAGCCCGCCGCCGCGCTGGGCCAGGTTGCCGGTCAGGGTCGAGAAGGACACCAGCACCCCGGTGAGCTGCGCGAAGACTCCGCCGCCGTTGCCGGAGATCGTCTGGTTGTTGTCGAGGCGGGTGTTGCCCAGGGTCAGCGTGCTGCCTAGCGAGACGGCGTGGACCCCGGCTCCGTTCCCGTTCGAGTAGTTGCTGCCGATCACGGACTGGGTGATCTGGAGGTCCTTGGCCGGGTCGGAGGCGGTGAAGTAGACCCCACCGCCACCGTTGACCCCGGTGTTGCCGTGGATGTTCGACTGGTCGACCGTGACGTCGGCCTCCTCGGCGTAGATGCCGCCGCCGAGGCTCGCCTGGCCGTTCATGACCTCGCAGCGACGGACCACCAGCACCGCGTCAGGGTCGACGGTGATGTTGCGTCGGCCGTCCTGGATGCGCACGTCCTCGATGGTCAGCTCGGACGGGTTCCACTGGGTCGGCGGCGACTTGACCCTGATCGCCTCGACCTGGTCGTTGCCGTTGATCCTGGTGCCGTTCTCGTCGCTGCCCTCGCCGTGGATGGTGATGATGGACTCGACCTCGAGCGGGCTGCCAGGCGTGTGCTCCCATCCGTGGTTGAAGTAGATGTGGTCGTGCCCCCAGGTCCAGTTGGCGTGCATGATCGCGGCACGCAGGGAGCAGGTCCCGGTCGTCGTCTGGCAGACGCCGTCGAGCACGTCGGTGTCCGGCAGGTCGCTGTTGGTGTTGACGTAGATGCTCTCTGCCAGAGATCCGGTCGCGACAGCGAGCGCTGCCAGAAACAGGACCGCCTGGGCGAGTCGGTTCGGGTTGGCGACGCGGGCCATGGTCGTACCTCCTTGGTCGCCCACCGCCACCGCAAGCGACGTGCCAGCGCCACGGGCCTCTGCTGTCGTGCTGACCGAGCCAGTGCAAATCACTTCTTCAGAATCACTTGTGAAGCGCAATCGGGTTTTCAGCGGAGGACGGGGGACCTTCTCCGAAGCGAGACAGAGCCGACCGTCCGGCCCTTGGCGAATCAGACAAGTCACTGGATTCGAGTGTCTTGAGCGAGTTCTCTCGAGAGAGAGAGGTCTCCCACCCGACGATCTCGAGACCAGGACCGCGGCGCGCTGGAGCGTGACGGCTCTGCAGTGGGCCGCGAGGGCAGTCACTCGCCACGCGGCCGTCCCCTCCTCGCCGCCGACCCGGCCACCGGTGCCGACTCGCTGGCCAACGGGGACCTGGGCCTTCGCTGGCTTCGAGTGGCCCCTGCTCGACGACCTCCCGGGAGAGCGCCTCGGTGACCGCCTCCTCAGCCCTGGAGCCCTGTGAGCTGCCGCCTCAGTCTGGGCTGGCGGGGACGAAGACCGGGTCCCGGGTGCGGTTGTCGATGATCGAGGTGCGGGCCGCAACCGGGCTGAGCAGCGTGGGCGACGACCCACGCGAGGTCGTCGAGTCGGCCGAGTGACCCCACCGTGTCCGCCTGGCCGTCCCGGCTCGAGCGACGGCAGGCGCTGTCGGCGCTCTCCGGCTTCTCGACCTCGACCACTGTCGCGGCGCTCGACCCGCAACCCGAGCCGCACCGTTGCGCGCGCGCCTGACAACAGCGGGACAATGGTCGAGTGAGGAGGTACCTCGACCTGTGCTGCCTGAAGCGGCCCTTCGACGACCAGTCCCAGCCGCGGGTCCGTCTCGAGTCCGAGGCCATGCTCGCCCTGCTCGGGCAGCGGTCCCAGGGTCTCCACCTCGTGCGGGCCGCCGCCCACGACCTCGAGAACAGCCTCAACCCGACGGCGCTCCGGGCTCGACGCGTCCAGGAGTGACTCGACTCCTGCGTCATGGTGGAGATCGCAGACGACCTCCTCGAGCGGCGCACGGCACAGCCGATCGCGGCCGGCTTCGGGGGTTCGACGCGCTCCACCTGGCCAGCGCCGAGGCCGCGGCGGCAGACGTCTCCGTCACCTGCGACGATCGCGTCCTCGCCCGCGCCCGACGGCTCGGGCCAGGGCTCACGGTGAGGGTCACCGACCCGATGCGCCCGTTCAGGGAGGTGGTGCCATGAGCGCGATCATCGCCGACCCGGTCGAGCTGCGGCAGAGGGGCTTCAGCGTGCTGGTGGCCCAGCTCGGATGGGTGAACGCGGTCCGGTTCGTCCAGCAGTGCGAGCGCGGCGAGGGCGACTACACCCGCGAGCGCGAGGAGATACTGCCCGCCTGGGACGCGCCGACCCTGGTCAGGGAGGCCAGGAGGAGGGCGAAGAGCGAGGGCTGATCTCCTTCGCCTCGACGTGGGGCACCGCCTCGGGCAGCGCCGAGGTGACGTCGGCCGCACCCGCGGTCGCGCACGGGAGGTGGGTGTTGCGTCGGGGGCACGCCGTCTGGCAGGCTGGCTGCAGATGACCGGGGAGAGCGACTGCCGGCGTCGTGGCCGTGGTGCCCTCGACCCGCGCCGTCGCCCGACCCCCGGGGCGGCAGCGGGAGGTCGCTCGTGCAACTGGTAGTGCTGCTGCGGGGCCTCAACGTCGGCGGTCGGAGGTCGTTTCGGCCCTCCGAGCTCGCCAGGCAGCTCGAGCACCTCGAGGTCGTCAACATCGGCGCGGCGGGCACTCTCGTGGTCCGGCGGCCGGTCAGCCGCGCCCGAGTGCGCGCGGAGATCGCACGACGGCTCCCCTTCGAGGCCGAGATCGTGGTCTGCACCGGCCAGGAGATCGCCCGGCTGAGGTCGCGCGACTGGTTCTCCGGCCATCCCCTCGAGCCCGACGTCGTCCGCTTCGTCAGCGTGCTGTCCCGAGCCCCCCGCGCGACGCCTCGGCTCCCGATCGAGCTCCCGGCCGACGGCAGGTGGCTGCTCAGGGTCCTGGCGCGCCACGGTCGCTTCGTCGTCGGCCTGCACCGGCGGCACATGAGGGTCATCGGCCTCCTCGGCTCGTTGGACCGGCTGTTCGGGGTGCCGGTCACCACCCGCAGCTGGGGCACGATCGTCGAGGTCGCCCGGGTGCTGGACGGCGGCGCCGCCTGAGTGCCGACCGGCCGCCCCCGCCCGTCCTCCTGCCGTCGGCGAGGAGGCGGCGGCGCGGGCCCGCGGCGGGCAGGCCGACGGGGATGTCGACGGCGACGACCGCGGCAGCCTCGAGGCGGGCGACCCCCAGCCGCGCAGGGCGCCCGGCCCACCGGCGTCCGGCCCGGAGTGGGCGTCTCCGCCGCACCACACCGCCGGGCGCCGGGGGACACCCGCCTCTGGCTGTCGCCCCCGGCAGAGACTCCATGCCCCAGCGGGTCAGGCCGGCCCCTCGCCGTCTCGCTGGCGTGGGAAGAACCTCGCCCGGCCGCGGAGCGGCGCCGCTACCCCGGGCGCGCCAGCCGCAGCAGCCGGTCGACCAGCTCGCCGCGGGTCCGCTCGAGCGCGGCGACCTCCTCGCCGTCGAGCCCGGCCGCGGCGCCGACCACGGCCAGCTCCAGGCCCTGCAGCACCCACGCCAGGGTGAGGGGCGAGAAACCCCCGTCCTTGCGAGGGGCGTCAGCCACCGCGCGTTCCAGGCTGCCGCCGGCCGCGAGGAGCGCGCCGACGTCCACCAGGTCGCGCGGCTCGGCCCGCCCGAGCAGGGCACAGAGCTTGTTGACCAGGATCTCGTGCTCGGTGTCGACGAGCAGCTCGGCGTCGCCGCAGGCGCGCGGCTCGGGCTGCTCGACGGGAGCGACCGGCTCCGCGACCAGGTCGACCACGGTGACGCGACCTCCGTCGGCCACCCGCAGGCGGTGGAAGGACGGCGCCGTCTGCAGGGTCTCGACCGACAGCCCGGCCTCGGCCAGCGCCGCGCGGACCTCGCCGGGGACGTCACCCAGGCGCTCGAGACCGGCCCACAGCAGGTCGAGGTCGCGGGTCGCACGGTGACTGAGGTGGAAGCCGGCCAGGGCCGCTCCGCCGGTGAGCCGCCAGCCGCGGCTGGCCCCAGCCAGCACGCCGAGCACCCTCTCCTGGAGCGGGTCGAGCCTACCTGTCGCCACGGTCCTGCTCCTGCCACCGGTCGAGGAGCCACGACCAGAACGGCCTCGTCTTCCCCAGCTGGCCCTCGACGAGGCCCCACAGGTCGCGGATCTCCGCCTCGGCCACGAACGAGAACACGTCGTCGGGCTTGGCCTGGCGCATCAGCTTGGCGACCAGGTAGGCGCGAGCGACCGGCGGCGCCTCGCGCAAGGCCCGGCGCAGCTCCGCCAGCGTCATCTCCCCGTCCCACAAGAAGTACGGGCGACCCTGGGGGTCGACGAGGCGCTCGGGCGGGGTCGGGCTGAGCACCATGACCCGAGTGTAGCGAGCCTGGCGGCGCGGGAGAAGCCCCGCCGCCGTCCCGCTGCCGCCGGGGTCGGGTCGCTCGCGGCTGGGGCCGCATGCTCGACCGGGGACCGAGGCGCACAGTGGTCCCCGGTGACTCTCTCCGATCTGCTCGAGCTCAGCCCGGCCGAGCGCATGCACCCGGCTCGGCACCCGGTCCAGCGTCGTCGACACCGTGGCCGGACGAAACGGCCGCGACGGCGACGTGGCGCCAGAGGACCGGGCCGGCGCCGGGAGCCGGTCGCTCTGAGAATCGTCCGACAGGTGGTTGAATCTCATCCACGCCGCGGATGGGCTCGGGCCGTGATCCCGCGCCACGTGTCCGCCCGCCTCCTCGAGGCCCTCGCCAGCAGGCCCGTGGTGCTGCTGCGCGGTGCGCGCCAGACCGGGAAGACCACGCTCCTGGCCCGCGACGTCCGCGACCTGTCCCGCATCGAGGGCCTCGCCGAGCTGCCGCGCCTGCTGGCGCTGCTCGCTGCACGCCCAGTGTCCCTGCTCAACTTCGCGGAGCTCGGCCGCAGCGCGGGTCTGCCGCGGACGTCCCTCAAGCGGCACTCCGCCCTGCTCGAGGCGACCTTCGTGGTGCGGACGATCCCGGCGTGGCTTGCCAACATCGGCAAGCGGCTGGTCAGGGCGCCCAAGGTGCTGCTCTCGGACCGCGGCCTGGCGGCCCACCTGCTGGGGCTGGACGCGGCCCGGCTGGCGCCCGACCGGACCCTGCTCGGCGGGCTCCTCGAGGGCTTCGTGATGGCCGAGATCGTCTGGCAGCTCGGGTGGTCGCGGCCGGCGCCGGCGCTGCTCCACCTCCGCACCAACTCAGGCCACGAGGTGGACCTGGTCCCCGAGCTCCGCTCCGGCGAGGTCGTAGGGGTGGAGGTGAAGAGCGCGGCCACCGTGACCGCCGCCGGCTTCAGAGGGCTGCGGGCGCTCGAGGAGGCGGCCGGCCAACGCTTCCGGCGCGGCGTCGTGCTGCACATGGGCCGTGAGGTCGTGCCCTTCGGCCCACGTCTGAACGCGCTGCCCGTGGACGCCCAGTGGCGGTGGCCGGTCCCGCACGGCGCCGGCCCCTCGGGCTGACGCCAGCACGCCATCGGTGCCTGGCGTGCAGAAGTGAGAAGACGCGGGGACCGCTGGCGCTCGGAATGCGTGCCCGGCGTGCTGCAGTGACGAAATGCGGGCGTGCTCGCCAGCATCGGCATCGACGCCCATCGGTGCCTCTGGGCGTGCAGAAGCGACGATCAGCCAGCGCCGGGTGACATCAGCACGTCAGCACGCCAGGCACCGATGCCGGTGCTGATCACCACCCCCGTCCCCCTCGCTGGCAGGTCGAGGCGCTCGTGAACGTCAGGAATGGCGTGCCTGGCACCTTTCCTGGCGTGCCTGGCACCTTTCTCCTTTCCTTCGTGAACGTCAGGAATGGCGTGCCTGGCACTTTTCACTTTTCTTTCCTTTCGTCCCCTGGCGGCGGGTGGTCCGAGGCGGCGCAGCAGACGCACGCTCCGCTCGCTACTTCCCGCAGCACCTCTTGAACTTCTTGCCGCTGCCGCAGGGGCACGGGTCGTTGCGCCCCACCTTCTGCGCCGCCCCGGCCGGGGGCGGGAGCTGGCGCGCGAGCCACCTCGCAGAGAGGTGACGAAGCTGTCGACGTCGCTCGGCCAGAGCTGCCAAGAGCTCAGGGTGGCTCGTCTCGAGCGCGCCGACCAGCGCTCTGGCGGTCGCCGTCGACGCCGGTGGTTCGTCCTCCAGGCTCCAGTGGCGACGGAGGAGGTCGTAGCGGACCGCCGCTGTCGGGGCAACGACGGGCAGGGGGCGGGTGCCGGCGGGGCGCGCGCCGGTCAGCGCGCCCGGCGGCAACGGGTAGAAGCAGAGGGTCGCCTCGCGGCATCGGCAGCGCGGCTGAACGCAGTGCAGGTCTTCCGCCATCCACTCCTTCCCGTCATGTGGGAAGGTGAGCGGCTCCCCGAAGGGGAAGATCTCGCCGTAGCCGACCAGCACGCCCTCTTCGATGACCGCGGCCGGAAACTCGACGTCGAGGGCGTCGAGGTCCATGCGCGCCATCGCCCTTTGCTTCTCGGCGCGCAGCCACCCCCACAGGTGCCGCCACTGCTCGTCGGTGAGCCCGTCCGCAACCGCCTTCGCCAGCGGCAGGTCCTCGGGTGGCGTCGTCTCGCGCTGCACTCCCACCCACCGCTCAACGACGTCCAGGCTGATCACCCGTTGCGCTGGGCGCTCGTCCGGCTCGCCGCATGACACACAGACGAGGTCGACGTTGCGGCACCGACAGACCGGGCTGAGGCACGCCCGAAAGCCGACCGCGTAGCGTTGCTCGACGCCGTCTGCGCGCACCGCGACGAGCACGCCCGTGCCCGAGTCGGAGAGCTCGAGATGAGCCTGGAGGACCTCGGTGCTCGCCACTGGCGTCAGCAGACCTCGTCGACCTTCGTCACCGGCAGAGGATGACTCGGCACGAGCGCGACGTCAACGCCGGCGGACGACGGGCGACACGCGCCCGGGTTCGCTCGGGTCTCGGCGAGGTGTCGCCGCTGCCGCGAGGCGAGCCGACGGGGACAGGTTCCTGGCCCGGCCCTCCGTGCGCACCAGCAGGGCTCGGGGCAGGGGTGTGCACCGTGTTGGGCCTGCCAGCCGTTCTGGCGCCGGTTCCAGCCGCTGGAGAGGGTCAGGGAGCCGGCGTGCCGGCGGCGCAGAGCGCGGCCAGGCCGCTCTCCACCAGCGCGGCCAGCTCCGCCTCGCCGGCGAAGCCGCGGGACGGCCCGTCCCCGCTGCCGTCGCTCGCGCGCAGCGAGCCCGCCAGCTCGCGGCGGGCGACCCAGGCCTCGGGGTCGAGCTCGAAGACCAGGCTCCCGCGCTCGAACCCCATCGTCACCCGCGTGCTGCCGATGCCGACGTCGACTTGCCGGCACCGGCAGCCGAGGGCCCGCGCCCGGCGGTCGACGCCCGACCACAGCAGAGCCACCCGCCGGTCGAAGTTGGGCGGCAGCTGCGTGGCCGCGTCGCGCCCGCGGATGGAGGCCACGGCTCTGCGCAAGACCGAGTTGCCCTCGGCGTCGGGAGCCTGGCGGACGAGCTCGACCAGCGCGTCCCCGGCGGCGTCGGCGGCCGGCCCCATGATCTCCAGGCCGCGCGCCGCGGACACCCTCCGCCGCGGGTCGGCCAGGGCGGCGCAGAGCGCGTCGAGCGCCGCGGGCGAGCCGATCCGCCCGAGCGCTTCCGCGGCCTGTCGCACCAGCCGCTCGTCGTCGGCGTTGTCGACCGGTCGTTCCAGGACGCGGACGAGGTCGGGAGTCGCCACCGCGGCAACCGGGCCGAGCAGACCGAGCGCCTCCACCGCCGCGACCGGCGACGCGGGCGACCGGTCGCCGGCGACCGCCCCGAGGCCCCGGTCGAGCGGCCGCGGGTTGGCC
>CAYTJW010000007.1:0-32642 GCA_964438135.1 uncultured Thermoanaerobaculia bacterium | reverse complement strand
CTTCGGCGGCGCCCGCGGCCTGAGCGGCCGGCGGGTCCACCTCTGGCTGGCGGCGGCCGAGGCCGGCGGGCCGCCGCGGGTGGCGGCGGTGCGGACGCTGGGTGAGGGGGGGAGCCGCGCCGTCGTCGGCTCCCACCCCTGGGTGTCGCTGCTGTGCAAGTTTTCCAACGTCTCGACCGAGCCGGAGACCCTGAGCTACTTCCAGGGCATGTACGACAACGCCCCGGGCCGTCTCGACCACTACTGGCGCGAGTCGTCGTACAACTTGGCCGACGTCGCCGGCAGCACGGCGGTGGACTGGGTGACGCTGCCCCACCCGCAGACCACCTACGTGCCGAGCCCGGGCTCGGGTTGCCTCGACGGCAACCCGGACAACGACGCCGACCTCGGTGCCCTGTTCGCGGACTGCACCGCGGCCGCCGACCCCTACGTCGACTTCTCCAACGGTGGCTCGGGCGGCTTCGACGGCATCAACCTGATGTTCAACTCCGACCTCGACGGCTGCGCCTGGGGCGGCGGCTGGTACGCGTCCCTGGACGGGGTGGACAAGGGCTGGAGCGTGACCTGGGAGCCGCCCTGGGGCTACCAGAACGTCTCCACCATGGCCCACGAGATGGGACACGGCTTCGGCCTGCCCCACTCCAACAACTGGGACTCGGACGGCTGGCCCTACGACAACTCCTGGGACGTGATGAGCGACAGCTGGACCTACACCGGCTCCGACCCGACCTACGGCGGCCTCGGCCAGCACACGATCTCGGCCCACAAGGACTGGCTCGGCTGGATCCCGGCCGGGCAGAAGGCGGTGGTGACCGACGGCCAGCAGGTGACCCTGACCCTCGACGCGCTGGCCGTGGCCACGACCGGCACCTACCGCATGGTCGAGATCCCGATCCCGGGGTCGAACGTCTACTGGACGGTCGAGGCGCGCAAGCGGACCGGGCTCTACGACGGCGAGCTGCCGGGCGACGCGGTCATCATCCACCAGGTCGACGAGTACCGCGAGGAGCCGGCGTGGTGCTACGACCCGACCGTGCCGCCCGACGACGAGGCCGACAACGAGGGCTCGATGTGGCGGGTCGGCGAGACCTTCACCGACGCGGCCAACGACATCGCGGTGACGGTGGTCTCGGCCACCGCCAACGGCTTCGTGGTGACGGTCACCTCCGGCGACGCGAGCGGGATCTTCGCCGACGGCTTCAACACCGGCACCACCGGCGCCTGGTCCTCGACGCAGCCGTAGCGGCCGCCGGAGCCCCTCGGGGCGGGGCCGCGGCCGGCGGCCGGGCGGGGGGCCCCCCGGGCGGCGCTGCGGGCCGTCTTGACCCGAGGCCGGAAGCCGGTATTCTCAGCCTGCGCAGGGAAAGGAGCTCGCCCGCCGCCCATGCACGACCCGCACACCTCGGCCCAGGAAGTCTGCCAGGCGTTCGGCAACCAGCCCTCGCGGCTGATGGACATCGTCCAGGCGGTCCAGGCCCGGCACGGCTGCGTCGACGACGAGGCCGTCGACGGGATCGCCCGGGCGCTGTCCGTGCCCCGGGTGCGGGTGGCCAGCCTGGTCTCCTTCTACGCCTTCTTCTCGACCAGGCCCAGGGGGAAGGTGGTCATCCGGCTGTGCAACGACATCGTCGACCGGATGCACGGCAGCGCGCGCTCGGCGCAGGCGTTCTTCGACGACCTCGGGATCGGCTTCGGCGAGACGACGCCGGATGGGCTCATCTCGCTCGAGTCGGTCCCCTGCATCGGCCTGTCCGACCAGGCGCCGGCGGCGCTCGTCAACGACGTCCCGGTCACCCACCTGACGAGCGACGCCGCCCACGACATCGTCGAGGCGCTGCGCCGGCACATGGACCCGCAACGGCTGGTCAGGTCCTTCGGCGACGGCAACAACTCGCACCCCCTCGTGCGGTCGATGGTGCGCAACAACGTCCGCCTGGCGGGCCCGATCGTCTTCAGCCCCGGCGCGCGGGGCGAGGCGCTCCGCAACGCGCTCGGCATCAGCCCGGCCGAGGTCATCCGCACCGTCAAGACCGCCCGCCTGCGCGGCCGCGGCGGGGCGGGGTTCCCGACCGGCATGAAGTGGGAGTTCTGCCGGGCGGCGGCGGGCGAGCGCAAGGTCGTCGTCTGCAACGCCGACGAGGGGGAGCCGGGCACTTTCAAGGACCGCGTGCTGCTCACCGAGCTCCCCGACCGGGTGTTCGCCGGCATGACCATCGCCGCCCACGCCATCGGCGCCGACGAGGGGATCCTCTACCTGCGCGGCGAGTACGCCTACCTGCGGGCGTTCCTCGAGGAGGTGCTGGCGGTGCGGCGCCGCGACCACCTGCTCGGCCAGGACATCCTCGGGCGGCGGGGGTTTTCGTTCGACATCCGCATCCAGATGGGCGCCGGCGCCTACGTCTGCGGCGAGGAGACGGCCCTCCTGTCCTCGTGCGAGGGCAAGCGCGGCGACCCCAAGACCCGCCCGCCCTTCCCGGCCCAGGAGGGGTACCTGGGCCGGCCGACGGTCGTCAACAACGTCGAGACGCTGTGCTGCGTGACCAGGATCCTGGAGACGGGGCCGGCGGTCTTCGCGGGTCACGGCTCGGCCGGCAGCAGCGGCACCAAGCTGCTGAGCATCTCCGGCGACTGCACGGCGCCGGGGGTGTACGAGGTGGAGCTGGGGGTCGCGCTGTCCGAGGTGCTCGAGCTGGCCGGGGCCGGCGACGCCATCGCGGTCCAGGTGGGCGGCCCGAGCGGGCAGCTCGTCGGGCCCGGGGACTACGGCCGCAAGATCTGCTTCGACGACCTCTCGACCGGCGGCTCGCTGATGACGTTCGGCCCGGGGCGGGACGTGCTCAAGACCGCGCACTGCTTCCTCGACTTCTTCATCCACGAGAGCTGCGGCTACTGCACGCCGTGCCGGGTCGGCAACGTGCTGCTGCGGGAGCGGCTGGAGCGGGTCATGCGCGGCCGGGGCGAGCCCGCCGACCTCGACTACCTGCAGGAGCTGGGGGGCACCATCAAGGCCACCAGCCGCTGCGGCCTCGGCCAGACCTCGCCCAACCCGGTCCTGTCGTCGCTGGCCAGCTTCCGGCCGCTATACGAGGCGTTGGTGAGGCCGGACCGCGACGGGCTGAAGAGGTCGTTCGACCTCGAGGCGGCGGTGCGCGAGGCCGAGGGCATCGTCGGCCGCGCGTCGGTCCCGCACGGCTCGAGCGCGGTGAGGGAGCTGCCATGAGCGACACGGTGAAGCTGACGGTCGACGGGGTCGAGATCGAGGCCCGACCGGGGCAGACGATCCTCGAGGCGGCGGAGGGTGCGGGGGTCTACATCCCGCGCCTGTGCCACCGCGAGGGCCTGGCGCCGTTCGGGAGCTGCCGGGTGTGCACGGTGCTGGTCAACGGCCGGCCGCAGGCCGCGTGCACCCAGCCGGTGGCGCCCGGCATCGTGGTCGAGAGCGAGAGCGACCGCGTCCGGCAGATGCGCCGCGACCTCGTCGAGATGCTGTTCGTCGAGGGCAACCACTTCTGCATGTTCTGCGAGAGGAGCGGCAGCTGCGAGCTGCAGGCAATGGCCTACCGCTTCGGCATCACCGCCCCGAAGTACCCGTACCTGTTCCCCGCGCGCGAGGTCGACGCCTCCCACCCGGACATCCTGGTCGACCACAACCGCTGCATCCGCTGCGCCCGCTGCGTGCGCGCCTCGCGCGACCTGGACGGCAAGGAGGTGTTCGGGTTCGTCGGCCGCGGGCCGCACAAGGAGCTCGCGGTCAACGCCAGGGCCCGCCTGGCGGACACTACCGCCGACGTCACCGACCGGGCGGTCGAGGTCTGCCCGGTCGGCGCCATCATCAGGAAGCGCACCGCCTTCCGGACCCCGATCGGGCAGCGCCGCTACGACCGCGAGCCGATCGGCTCCGACGTCGAGGCCGCCAGGAACGCCTGAGGGACGCACGACCATGCAGAAGCCCAAGATCGCCACCACGTCTCTGGCCGGGTGCTTCGGCTGCCACATGTCGGTCCTGGACGTCGACGAGCGGATCCTCGAGCTGTTCGAGCTCGTCGACTTCGACCGCTCGCCGATCGACGACATCAAGGAGTTCTCGGCGCGGTGCCTCGTCGGGCTCGTCGAGGGGGGGTGCTGCAACGAGGAGAACGTCCACGTGCTGCGGGAGCTCCGCGCCCACTGCGAGATCCTGGTCGCGGTCGGCGACTGCGCCACCATGGGCGGGATCCCGGCGCTGCGCAACACCATCCCCCTCGGGGAGTGCCTCGACGAGGCGTACCGCAACGGGCCCACCGTGCACAACCCCGCCGGGATCATCCCCGACGACCCCGACCTCCCGCTGCTGCTCGACAAGGTCTACCCGGTGCAGGAGGTGGTCAAGGTCGACTACTACCTGCCCGGTTGCCCGCCGTCCGCCGACGCCATCTGGGCGGCGCTGACCGCTCTCCTGAGCGGCTCGCGGGTCGAGCTGCCGTACGAGCTGGTCAAGTACGACTGAGCGCCAGGACCGGAGGACATCCGTGGCTGCACCCGCGTGCTCACAGACCCGCAAGATCGTCATCGAGCCGGTGACCCGCGTCGAGGGGCACGGCAAGGTCACCATCCTCCTCGACGAGGCCCGCCAGGTCGTCCAGACCCGGCTCCACATCGTCGAGTTCCGCGGCTTCGAGCGCTTCATCCAGGGGCGCCCGTACTGGGAGGTGCCGGTCCTGGTGCAGCGCCTGTGCGGCATCTGCCCGGTGAGCCACCACCTGGCGGCGGCCAAGGCGATGGACTGCATCGTCGGCGGCGAGAGGCTCACGCCGACGGCCGAGAAGATGCGGCGCCTCATGCACTACGGGCAGATGCTCCAGTCGCACGCGCTGCACTTCTTCCACCTCTGCTCGCCGGACCTCCTGTTCGGCTTCGAGTCGGACGTGGCGCGGCGCAACATCGTCGGCGTGGCGGCCGCCTTCCCCGACCTCGCGGTGCAGGGCGTGATGATGCGCAAGTACGGGCAGGAGGTCATCAAGGCCACGGCCGGCAAGAAGATCCACGGCACGGGCGCGATCCCGGGCGGGGTCAACAAGAACCTGTCCCTGGCCGAGCGCGACGGCTTCCTCGCCGAGGTCGAGCACATGGTCGAGTGGGCGCGCGGCGCCGTCCGGGTGGCGCGCGACTACACGGTGCAGAACCTCGCGGAGCTGGCGCCGTTCGGGTCGTTCGACTCCAGCCACCTCTCCCTCGTCCGTCACGACGGGGCGATGGACCTGTACGACGGCGGCCTCCGCGCCGTCGACGCGCGCGGCGGCACGATCTTCGACCACGTCGACCCCCAGCGCTACGCGGAGCACCTGGCCGAGGAGGTCCGGCCCTGGAGCTACATGAAGTTCCCGTTCATCCGCTCGCTCGGCCCCGAGCTCGGCTGGTACCGGGTCGGGCCGCTGGCGCGGCTCAACACCGCGGGCTTCGTCGACACCCCCGAGGCCGAGGCCGAGCGGAAGACGTTCGCGGCCGTGACCGGCGGCGTCCCCAACAACCTCACCATGGCCTACCACTGGGCGCGGATGATCGAGCTGTTGCACGCGGTCGAGAAGATCCGCGAGCTGCTGCACGACCCGGACCTGCAGGGGGACGACCTCGTGGTCACGGGCGAGCGGCGCGAGGAGGCGGTCGGCATGGTCGAGGCCCCGCGCGGGACGCTGATCCACCACTACCGGGTCGACGCCAACGACCAGGTCGTGATGGCCAACCTCATCGTCTCGACCACGCACAACAACGAGCCCATGAATCGCGCCGTCCACAAGGTGGCGTGCGACCACCTGTCGGGGGTGGAGATCACCGAGGGGCTGCTCAACCGCGTCGAGGTCGCGATCCGGGCCTACGACCCGTGCCTGTCGTGCGCCACCCACGCCCTGGGGCAGATGCCGCTGACGGTGGAGCTCGTCGACCACGAGGGCCGGGTCCTGGACCGCGCGAGCCGATGAGCGCGTCTCCCGCCCGCGTGCTGCTGCTGGGCTACGGCAACCCGGGCCGTCTCGACGACGGGCTCGGGGCGGCGCTGGCGGAGCAGGTGGAGCGGCTCGGGCTGCCCGGTGTGCGGGTGGAGGCCGACTACCAGCTCTGCCTCGAGGACGCCGAGGCGGCGGCGCGGCACGAGGTGGTCATCTTCGCCGACGCGGCCACGTCCGGCAGCGAGCCGTTCTCGTTCCGGCGGGTCGAGCCCGCGCGAGGCCTGTCCTTCTCGACCCACAGCCTGCGGCCGGAGGCGGTCCTGGGGCTGGCCTCCGAGCTGTTCGGCGCGCGGCCGGAGGGCTACCTCCTCGGGATCCGCGGCTACGCCTTCGACGAGTACGACGAGACACTGACCGAGCGGGGACGCGCGAACCTGGCGGCCGCCGCGGCCTTCGTCGAGAGGGTCTGCCGGGACGGCAGCTTCGCGCAGGCCGCCGGCCTGCACCCGGGGGGAGCGGCCGGCCCCGCGGAGAGCTGTGAGGTCGAGCCATGAGAGACGGGAAGCACGTGATCCTCTACGTCGACGACGACCCCGACGCCCTGTTCGTCGTGCGCACGGTCCTGGAGTCGGCCGGCTACGCCGTGGTCGAGGCCGCGAGCGCCGAGGAGGGGCTGCGGGTCTTCAAGCAGTCGAGCCCCGACCTCGTCATCGTCGACCTCATGATGGAGGAGGTGGACTCCGGCGCCGCCCTCGCCAGGGACCTCAGGGCCCTCGGCAGCGCGGTGCCGGTGTACTTGCTCAGCTCGGTCGGGGACGGCCTCAGCCAGACCGTCGACGTCGCCGGGCTCGGCCTCGACGGCGTGCTCCAGAAGCCGCTCGCGCCCGCCACCCTGCTCGGCATCCTCGCGACCCGGCTCGGCTAGGTCGCGACCCCGCCTGCGGCAGCGGGGTGCCGGGGCCCGAGCCCGACCGGGGGAGCCGGGGTATGATGGGCTCCGAGCTCGCTCCGAGCCACGGGAGGTCGCCATGGACACGAGGACGCTCCGTTTTTTCGCCTCGACCTGCTTCGCCCTGGCCGCCATGGCCGCCCTGTCCTGGTCGGCCGTCCACGAGTACACGAGCACCACCCCGCTGGCGGTGCCCGACGCCGGCTGCCCGGCCGTGGTGACGTCGGTCATTGCCGTGGCCGACTCGCTCCTCGTCGCCGAGGTCAGGGTCGGCGTCTGGGCCGAGCACACCTACCGCGGCGACCTGGAGCTGCGCCTGGTGGCCCCGGACGGCACCGCCGTGGTCCTCATGGCGGACGCTGGCGGTGCCGCCGACAACGTCAACGCCCTGTTCACGGACTCGGCGCCCGGGTGGCCGGACGCGACCAACCACGCCGCCCCCCCGCCCCACTACGTCGACCACCGGTGGCGGCCGGCGGAGCCGCTGGCGGCTCTCCGCGGCGCCGCCTCGGCCGGCGACTGGACGCTGGAGGCGTGCGACGACGCCGGCGGCGACACCGGCACGGTCCAGCAGTGGAGCCTCTTCTTCCTGACCGACGTGGTCCTGCTGGACCCGCCGTCCCAGGCCGGCACCGCCTGCCCGGGCGACGCGGTCCCCTACGAGCTCGGGGTCCTGAACGGCACGGCCACCGCCCAGGCCTTCGCCCTGAGCTACACCGGCAACGCCTGGGTCGCCGACGGCCCGGTCTCGACCGGCACCCTCGACCCGCTCGCCAGCGAGGACGTCGTGGTCGCGCACACCGTGCCGGTGACCGCGCTGCCGCTGGAGCCGGACACGGTCACCGTCACCGCCACCGGCACGGTCAGCGACAGCGCCACCGCCACCACGCGGGTGGCGCTCGTCGCCGGCTGGGGCGACCTCGCCCCGCTGCCGCCGGCCGCCCGGCCGACCCGCGACCACTCGCTGGTGTACGCCGGCGGCAAGCTGTACAAGATCGGCGGCTACGACGGCGCGACCCAGCCCTACCTCGACATCTACGACGTCGCCACCGACACCTGGTCGACCGGCGCCGACATGCCCGGGGCGCGCTACTGGATGGACTGCGTCGCGATCGCGGGCAAGATCTACTGCGCCGGCGGCTACCTCAGCTCGGGCCAGACCACCCTCTACGTCTACGACATCGCCAGCGACAGCTGGGCGACCGGCGCGGTGATGTCGGCCTACCGCTACAGCTACGCCGGGGTCGCCCTGGGCGGGAAGTACTACGTCATCGGCGGCTACGGCGCCGGCTACACGGCCACCACCTGGGTCTACGACCCGGCCACCAACACCTGGGACGAGTCGGGGCCGAGCCTGAGCGCCGGCCGGCGCTTCCACTCGGCCGGCGTGATCGGCGGCCGGGTCTACGTCGCCGGCGGGTACGACGGTAGCTACCTCAGCGGGGTCGAGATGCTCGACCCGGCGGCCATCCCGCCGGCCTGGGTGCCGGTGGCGTCGATGCCCACCAGCTGGCTCAGAGCGGCCGACGCCGTGCTCGACGACCGCTACCTCGTGCTCGCCGGCGGGGAGGACAACAGCACCGCCGCCGCCTCCGACCTCGTCTGGCTGTACGACGCGGTGACCGACTCCTGGAGCCGCCTGCCGGCACTGCAGCACTCGCTCTACGGCGCCGAGGCGGACGGCGACGGCGCCACGTTCTGGATCGCGTCCGGCCGGGCCTACGAGGGCGGCGCATACTCCTACGCCCCGTACACGACCCGCCCCTACGCCTGCGCCGAGCGCACCGACCTGGTCGTCACCAAGGACGACGGGGTGGCGACGGTCGTGCCGGGGGCGCCCCTGACCTACACCATCACCGTCACCAACCTGGGCCCCAACCCGGCCCGCTCCGCGAGCGTTCGCGACCAGTTCCCGGCCGCGGTCGAGGGAGTGACCTGGACCTGCGTCGCGACCGGCGCGGGGACCTGCACCGGGAGCGGGACCGGGAGCATCCTCGACTCGGTCAACCTCGGGGTCGGCGAGAGCGCGACCTACACCGCCACCGGCACGGTGGCGGCGACTGCGACCGGCATCGTCAGCAACACCGCCGCGGCCGACCTCGGCAGTGTCTGGGACCTCGCGCCGGCCGACAACAGGGCCACCGACGTCGACCTCGTCGTCGGCCCGACCGACCTCGCCGTCGGCGCGACGGTCGACCCTCCCGTCGTCACCTGGGGCGACGCGGTGACCTACACCATCACGGTCGGCAACGCCGGCCCCTTCCCCGCCCCCGGGTGCGCGGTGACGGACGTGTTCCCGGCCGCCCTGGAGAGCGTGAGCTGGACCTGCGCCGGCGCGGGCGGCGGGACCTGCGCCGCCGGCGGCAGCGGCGGCATCGCCGACAGCGCCGACCTGCCGGTGGGCGCCTCGGTCACCTACGCGGTCACGGGCACGGTCGCCAGCGGCGCGCCCGCCGGCCCGCTCGACAACACCGCCACCGTCGCCCCGACCGGCGACGTGACCGACCTCGACCCCAGCAACAACTCGGCCACCGCCACCACCGAGGTCGTGCTGGCCGACCTGGTCGTCACCAAGGGCGACGCCGTCCTCTACGTGCTGCCGGGTGCGAGCGCCACCTACGTCATCACGGTCGTCAACGACGGCCCGAACGACGCGCTCGGGGCGTTGGTCCAGGACCTCTTCCCGGCCGTGCTGACCGGCGTGACCTGGACCTGCGCCGGCTCGGGCGGCGCCACCTGCGCCCCGGCCGGGTCGGGCGACATCGACCAGATCGTCGACCTGCCGGCGGGGGGCGAGGTGGTGTTCCAGGCGACCGGGGCGGTGCCCGTGGGGTCGACCGGGTGGCTGGTCAACACCGCGGTCGTGGCGGCCCCGGCCGCGACCGCCGACCCCGACCCGGGCGACAACCAGGCGACGGACGTCGACGCCCTCGAGCTGCCGGTGTTCTGCGACGACTTCGAGGACGGCACCACCGACGCCTGGAGCACCGTGATGCCGTAGCGGGCCGGCGGCCCGCGCCGCCGCCGCCGCTCGCGCCTCGGCTCAGGGCGCGACCACGGCGACGGTGGTCGGGTCGCCGGTCGCGTTGTCGACCAGCGAGGCGTAGGCCCACACCCGCGCGGTCGCCGGCTCCACCTCGAGGCGGGCGTAGGCGATCTCCCGGTCGCCGGCGCCGGCCCACGACAGGACGTCGGTCTGCTGCTGCCAGCGGCCGGCGGCCACGGTCAGCGAGCGGTCGGCGCCGACCTGCTCGCCGGACGGGCCGAACAGGCGGACCGTGACCGTCGCGACCTCGTCGCCGAGGTTGACCACGCCGAGGTTGGTGCGGAAGGCGTCGCCCCGCTTGAGGTGCGGCACGATCCCTTCCGCGCCCTCCGGCAGCGCGTCGGCCCCGGTGAGGGCCGGCAGCTGCTGGCCGTAGGTGCGGGTCGCGGTCTCCTGGTTGTAGGTCCGGCAGCTGATCCCTAAGGCCTCGGTCGAGGCCACCTCGAGCACGCCCTTGACCTGGTCCGTGGCGGCGAAGCCGAGGGTCGAGACCATGACGTCGACCCACTCCTCGGTGGCGCCGGCTGAGAGGGTACGGCTGGCGGTGGTGGTGGCGCCGGTGTCGTGGTCGTGGAAGGTCAGGGTCAGGGTGGCGGCGGCGGCGGAGGGGTTGACGACCGCCAGGTCGCTGCGCCACACCGAGCCGGCCAGGCCCGAGGCGTGGGCGACGCCGGGGACCAGGTAGCGGGCGGCCGGCGGCGGGCCGTCCGAGATCGTGATCTGGCCCGAGTCCGAGCAGGTGGCCGAGTCGGCGCGCACCTCGAGGCGCCAGGTGAAGGTGCCGGCGGCCTGGTAGGAGTGGGTCGGGTCCTCGGCGGTGGCGTGCGCGCTCCCGTCGCCGAAGTCCCAGTCGAAGGTCGGGGAGCCGCTGCAGCCGGTGGCCTGGCCTGCGCCGGAGAAGGCGACGGCCTCCCCGACCGCCGCGCTGGCCGGCGCGCTGCCCGAGCAGGTGAGGGTGCAGCTGCCCCCGCCCGCGACCTGCCAGACGTGGACGACGGCGGCGTTGGCCTCGCCCTCGCCGAGGCCGCGCTCGACCAGGAACAGCCGGCCGCTCGCCGGGTCGAAGGTCATGCCGCCGACGTCCCAGCAGGCGTGGCCCTGGAGGAAGAGCTCCGCGGGCCGCCAGGTCGCGTACGGCAGCACGGTCCAGGGTGTCTCGCTCGACACGTTGTCGCCCAGGGCGTGGACGTCGTAGAAGATCACCTGCCGCTCGTAGGGGTAGCAGTGGTAGCCGTGCTCGGCGCTGCACGGGTCGTCGCACACCACCGGCGGGTCGGGCAGGTCGTAGCAGCTGCCGCCGAGCCCCTTCCAGCCGAAGAGCAGGATCGCCCGGCGGGCGCCGTTGTCGACGAACGACCCGCCGCTCCAGTCGTCGCACATCGAGAAGTCCGGGTAGTCGCACTGGGCCGGGTCGCCGACGTTGGGCCCGGCGCAGCCGGGGAAGGCGACGCGGTAGTAGAGCACCGGGATGGCGTCCAGGGTGCCGGTCGCCTCGTCGCTCGCCAGGGCGTGGAAGGCGAACAGGGTCGGCCCCTGCGACCCGCCCGCGGTGGTGACCGGGTCGTAGCCGACCGGCGTGCCGCGGGAGCGCCCGGTCACGACGGTGCGGCCGCCGAGGTAGCGGTCGGCGTACCACTCCGGCACGGTGAACAGGTAGGCGCCGACCTTGCGGCCGTGGAACGGGCTCTCCTCCGGGCCGACGTGGAAGAGCCCCTGCACGCCGCTGCCGTCCAGGTTGGCCATCCAGATGGTGGGGAAGGTGCTCTCGCCGAACTCGCCCTCGGCGTACCACGCCTCGACCGCGCCGTAGACCTTGTCGGCGCTCTGTGACCCCCGGCGGGGCACGTAGACGATGTCCGAGACGAAGGTGGTCTCGCGGGCCAGGCCGGCGACGAGCCCGTCGTCGAAAGCGACCATGGGGCCGACCGGCTCCGCCTCGGGCAGGTCCTCCCAGCTCGCCGCGACGACCGGGTCCGGGATGGCGACCTCGCCGTAGGTGGCGAGGCAGTCCCAGGACGGGTCCCAGCAGTACTCGCCCGGGTGGGCCGGGTCGGACGGCGACTGGAAGCCGGTCACCAGCAGGCTGCCCTCGCCCTGGGGGTGGAAGGTCAGCCCGAGGGCGCCCCAGTTGAAGTCGTCGGGCAGCCGAAACGCGCCCTGGTAGACCAGGTCCTCAGGCTGCAGGCGCTCCCCCGGGACGTCGGCGGCGGCGGCCGGCGCGCCGGCGACGAGGATCGCGGCGGCGGCGGCGAGCGCGCCGCAGCGGCGGGCGAGGGTCTCGAGTCCACTTCGGCGGTGCGGCGCGAGGACGGCAGTCATGGGGTCCCTCCGTGGTCGGTGGCGGCGAGGATCTCGGCCACCCCAGTGTACCCCCCGCGGCGCGGGGTGCGGCCGCCCCGGCCGGGTCGGATGGGGGACAATGGCGTCGTGCGCCGACCCGTCGCCTTCCTCGCCGGCCTGCCCGAGCCGCACCGGGCATTCCTGGTGGTGGCGGTCGGTTTCGGCCTCGCTTTCGCGGCCGTCACGCCGCCCCTGCAGGCGCCGGACGAGGTGGCCCACTTTCTCCGGGCGGAGGGGATCTCGCGGGGCCGCCTGCGCGCCGTCCGCACCGCCGCCGGCGTCGGCGCGCTCGTCCCGGGCGAGGTGGCCGCCCTGGTCGACGGCCCCTGGCGGCGGCTGCCGTTCCACCCCGAGGCCAGCCTCGACGTGGCAGAGGTCGGCGCTGCGCTCGGGGCAGGCTACCCGTCGGCGCGGTCGGTCTTCGTGCCCTTCCCCGCCACCGCCGAGTACCCGCCCCTGCCGTACCTGCCGCAGGCTGCCGGCGTGGCGGCGGCGCGCGTCGCCGGTCTGCCGCCGTTGCTCCAGTACGCGAGCGGTCGGGTGGCCGCGCTGGCCTCGTGGCTGGCCCTCGTCGGGCTGGCCGTGCGCACCGCGCCGGAGCACCGCTGGACCATTGCCCTGGCCGCCCTGACGCCCATGTCCCTGTTCCTCGCCGCGTCCTTCTCCGCGGACGGCGCAACCAACGGCCTCGCGTTCCTGCTCCTTGCCCAGTGCCTGCGGACGCGGCGGCGGACCGCACCGATGGCCTGGCGGGAGCTGGCGACCGTGACCGCGGTCGCCGCCGGGCTGATGCTCGCCAAGCCGTACGTGCCGCTGCTGCTGCTGACCTGGCTCGCCCCGGCGCGGCGGTTCGGGAGCCGGTTGCGCCACCTGGGCTTCAGGGCCGCCGTCCCCTGCGTCGCCCTGCTGCCCCTGGCGGCCTGGAGGCTGGCCCTGGGCGGGGTCAGCCCGTGGCTTCCTCCAGGGGTCTCGCCGCCCGACCAGCTGGCGTGGCTGCTGGCCCACCCGGCGGCGTTCGGCCGCACTCTCGCGGCCACGCTGGCGGGCGGCCTGCCGTCGTGGGTCAACGGCTGGGTGGGGGTGCTGGGCTGGCTCGACACGCCGCTGCCAGCGGCGCTGGTCGTGGCCGAGGTCGGTCTGGTGCTCCTGGTCGGGTTGAGCGAGCGGTTGCCCGCGGGCGGGACCGACTGGGGGCGGACGGCGATCCTGGCCGCGGCCGTCGTCGGGTCGGCCGGGGCCGTCCTGACCACCCTCTACCTGCGCTGGACCCCGGTCGCGGCGGCGGTCGTCGATGGGGTCCAGGGTCGCTACTTCGCGCCGCTGGTGCCGGTCCTCCTGGCCGCTGTCCCGCCGATCCTCCCGTCCCTCGGACCGGGCGAGCGGGTCGTCGCCCCGGCCCTCCTGCTGCAGGTGGTCGTCCTGGCCGTCACCGTGGCCGTGCTCGTCGACCGCTACTTCCTGTGAGCCGGGTGGGGGTTGGCCGGGGCAGTCGCCGGCGGGGCCGGTCGCTGGACGTGGCCGGGGCGAAACCGTACACTCGCCGGGCCCGTATGACGACGCGGCCCGAGCGCGGCGCCCGTCCGCGCCCGCCACCCGCGGGAGGAGACCCATGAGACACCGTGTCACGGCGTTCGCAGGCGTGCTGCTGCTGGCGACGGCGGTCGGCGCGGCCGAGGACAAGCCCTCGCCGGTGCTGACCGCCATGCAGCAGGAGCTGGAGCGGTCGATGTCGGTGCTGGGGCAGCAGCCGCAGCCGCCGTACTTCCTGAGCTACGAGATCACCGAGGTCAAGGCGGCCCAGGTCGAGGCCGCCTTCGGCACCCTCCTCGCGAGCGGCGAGGAGGAGAGCCGCATCCTCGACGTCGACCTCCGCGTCGGCAGCTACGACCTCGACAGCTCGCACCCCATCCGCGGCGGCGGCCTGGGCGAGATGCTGGAGGGCTTCTCCTCGGTCGAGGTGCCGCTCCAGGACGACCCGGCGGCGATCCGCAGCGTGCTCTGGTACGAGACCGACCGCCGCTTCAAGAGGGCGCTCGAGCGCTTCACGAAGGTCGAGACCGACGTCGCGGTCAAGGTCGAGGAGGAGGACAAGTCGACCGACCTGTCGCGCGAGGAGCCGCAGGTCTCGATCGGCCCCCTCGCCGACCTGAGCGTGGACCGCGCGGCGTGGGAGAAGAAGCTGCGCGCCTACACCGCCCCGTTCGCCGCCCACGGCGCCATCTACCAGGCCCAGAGCAGCTTCACCGCCTCGCGCCAGCACCGCTGGTTCGTCAGCTCGGAGGGGACCCGGATCCAGGACTCGCGGGTCGCCTACCGGCTGGTGATCTCGGCCGAGACCAAGGCCGACGACGGCATGGAGCTGCCCCGCTACGAGTCCTTCTTCGCCTACGACCCGAAGGACCTGCCCTCCGACGAGCAGGTCCTGGCCACGGTCCGGCAGATGATCGCAGACCTCGAGGCGCTGCGGGTCGCGCCGGTGGTCGACCCCTACACCGGGCCGGCGATCCTGTCCGGCCGCGCCAGCGGCGTGTTCTTCCACGAGATCTTCGGCCACCGCATCGAGGGCCAGCGGCAGCGGGGCTCGGACGACGCCCAGACCTTCAAGAAGATGGTCGGCCAGCAGATCCTGCCCGAGACCTTCTCGGTCGTCATGGACCCCAACCTCAAGCGGCTGGCGGGCACCGACCTGGCCGGCTACTACGGCCACGACAACCAGGGGGTCAAGGGGCAGCGGGTGGTGGTGGTCGAGAACGGCGTGCTGCGCCGCTTCCTGATGTCGCGCAAGCCGATCGAGGGCTTCCCCCAGTCCAACGGCCACGGCCGCAAGCAGCCCGGCATGCAGCCGGTGGCGCGGCAGTCGAACCTGCTCGTCGAGGTGTCGAAGCCGGTGACGAGCGAGCAGCTCAAGCAGATGCTGGTCGACCGGATCGTCGCCGAGGGCAAGCCGTTCGGCCTCCGCTTCGAGGACATCCAGGGCGGCTTCACCTTCACCGGCCGGTCGATCCCGAACGCCTTCAACGTCATCCCGGTGCTGGTCTACCGGGTCTACCCGGACGGCCGCGAGGAGCTGGTGCGGGGCGTCGACCTGATCGGCACGCCGCTGACCGCGTTCTCCCAGATCGTGGCCGGTGACGACCGGCCGGCGGTGTTCAACGGCACCTGCGGCGCCGAGTCGGGCGGGGTGCCGGTGTCGGCGGTTTCGCCCGCCATCCTGGTCAGCCAGATCGAGGTCCAGAAGAAGGACAAGTCGCAGCAGCGGCCGCCCCTGCTGCCGCCACCCGTCGCGCAGCCCCAGGCGGCGGAGTAGGAGGTCGACCATGCGCGTGCACGTGAGCCTCGTGACGGTGGCCCTGTGCCTGAGCCTGCTGCCCGCGGCGGGGGCCGGCGACCCGGTGATGAAGGCGATGGAGGAGGAGCTCGGCCGGTCGACGACCGCCCTGCAGATGGAGGACCTGTCCAAGCCGTACTTCGTCGCCTACCGGGTCGACGAGGTGGCGACCTCGGACTGCGCCGCCACCTTCGGCAGCCTGGTGCGGTCCGACTCCAGCCGCAACCGCCTGCTCGAGGTCGAGGTGCGGGTCGGCTCGGCCGCGCTCGACAACACCAACTTCCTGGCCATGCCCGACTTCGGCGGCGGCAACCCGTTCGGGGCCGGGACCGCCCGGCTGCCGCTCGACGACTCGGAGCTCGAGATCCGGCGCCAGCTGTGGCTGGCGACCGACGCGGCCTACAAGGCGGCGCTCGAGAACCTGGCCAAGAAGAAGGCGGCGCTGCAGAACAAGACCCGGACCGACGACATCCCCGACTTCGCCAGCCAGGAGCCGGGCCGGGTCGAGGCGCAGGGGTCGGTGCCGGCGCTGGGCGAGACCGCCCGGGCGGCGGAGCTGGCGCGCCGCCTGTCGGCCCTGTTCCGCGAGATGCCCGAGGTCAGCTCGTCCGAGGTGCGGCTTCGGCAGACGGTGGTGGTCACCCGCTACGCCAACAGCGAGGGCTCGCGCTTCGTGCGGGTGACGCCCGAGGTGCGCCTGCTGGCCACCGCCTCCACCCAGGCTCCGGACGGCATGCCGCTGGCCGACTTCGTCTATGCGGCGAGCCGGGACCTCGGCGGCTTGCCGCCGGTGGAGGAGCTCGAGAAGCAGGTCAAGACGATGGGCGCGCGCCTCACGGCGCTGCGGCAGGCGGCGCTGCTCGACAGCTACAACGGCCCGGTGCTGTTCGAGGGCCAGGCCGCGGCCGAGCTGCTCGCCCAGGCCTTCGTGCCGCGCCTGCTCGCCAGCCGCGACCCGGTGGCCGAGAACCCGCAGCTGGAGATGTTCCTGACCATGGGCCGGGGCGAGGGTCCGTGGGTGGACAAGATCGGGGCGCGGGTGCTGCCGCGCTCCCTGTCCCTGGCCGACGACCCGACCCTGGGCGAGCTGGGCGGCGCGGCCCTGCTCGGCGGCTACTCGGTCGACGACGACGCCGTGCCGGCGCGCCGCACCGAGCTGGTCGCCGCTGGCACGCTCAAGACCCTGCTCTCGACCCGCACCCCGGTGCGGGGCGTGCCGGCGAGCTCCGGCAACCGCCGCGGCGCCGGGCCGGCGCCCTCCAACCTGGTCCTGGCGAGCTCGGAGGGCGTCGCCGACGCCGAGCTGCGCGCGCAGCTGCTGACCCTGGTCGCTGACCGCGGTCTCGAGTACGGGGTCATCGTGCGGCGAGTCTCCAACCCGGTCGTGGCCATGGTCGCCGACCCCCTCGGGGCGGTCATGTCCATGCTCGGCGGCGGCGGTCAGCAGCAGGGCGTGCAGCCGGCCGTCGAGGCGGTCAAGGTGTTCGCGGACGGGCACGAGGAGCCGCTCCGCAACGTCGAGCTGGGCGACGTGTCGGCCGCGGCCTTCAAGGACATCGTCGCCGCCGGCGCGACGCCGACCGTCACCAGCCTGCCGTTCCAGGTCGGCGGCGGGTCGGGCATCGGCTTCTTCATGTCCCTGGGCGAGGGCCGGCCGGGCGACGCCGCGCCGCTGGTGTCGGTGGCCACGCCGCCGCTCCTGTTCGAGGAGCTGACCCTGAAGAAGCCGAGCGGCGAGGTGCCGCGGCCGCCGGTCGCCCCGCACCCGTTCTTCGCGCCGCGGAAGTAGGCGGGAGCGCGCACCGCCGCCGCCACACCGGTGGAGGGGCGCTGTGGGACGTCGGAACGACGGGTCGACCTCGGTGCGGGCGCTGGTCGGGGATCGGCGCCCGCCCGGAGGCGCCGCAGCGAGTCTCGGCGCTCGGCGGGCGCCGCAGCCGGAGGCGCTTCCCGTCTCCCTCCAGCCGGGTGCCAGGTACTGCGAGTAGAGAGGTCCCGCCGCGCGGAGCCCGCCGCCTATCAAGTAGCCGAACCTGGCACTTCTCACACCTCGACGGGGTGCGCGCTCGCCGCTAGACTTGGTCGGGTCGACTCCAGGCGCCACGTGCCGTTCTGCTCTCGCTGGTGGCCTGGTCTGGCGGGACGATGGTGCTGCTTGGCACAACGGTCCACGGCATCCGCCTGGTCGAGGAGCTCGGCAAGGGCGGGATGGGGGAAGTGTACGTCGGGGTCGACGAGACCCTCGGCCGCAGGGTGGCCGTCAAGGCAGTGCACGCCGACCGGCGGATGGACGCCCACGCCAAGACCCGCTTCCTGCGCGAGGCCAGGATCCTGTCCCAGCTCGAGCACCCCAACATCTGTCGCATCTACCAGTTCATCGAGACCGACGAGGCCGACCTGATCGTGCTCGAGCTGGTCGCCGGCCGGACCCTGCGCGAGGCCATGCGCGACGTCCTCTCGGCGCAGCAACAGCTGGACATCGCCGAGCAGGTGGCGAGGGCGTTGGCGGCTGCCCACTCGGTCGGCGTCGTCCACCGCGACCTCAAGCCCGAGAACATCATGGTGGCGGAGGACGGCAGCATCAAGGTGCTCGACTTCGGCCTGGCGCGGACGGCTGCCGCGAACAGCCCGGCGGAGCACGACCGGCGGCAGGTGCTTTCGTTCGAGGCCCCCGTGCGCGCCTCGGCCGAGGTCGGCGCCACTCTCACCGGGCTCGGGACCATCAAGGGCACCCCCCGCTACATGAGCCCGGAGCAGGCGCGCAGCGAGCCGCTGACCGCGGCCAGCGACCTGTACTCCTTCGGCCTGGTCGTGTACGAGCTGGTCAGCGGCCGCTCGCCGGTGCCGGCCGAGACTCCGGTGTCGGCGACCCTGCTCAGACGGGCGATGGGGACCGAGACTCTGTCGTTTGACGGCGTCGACCGCGAGCTGGCGTCCCTGATCAAGGAGCTGACCGCGCCGTCGCCGGCCGGGCGGCCGAGCGCGATCACCGCCCTCGACCGGCTGCGCTGGGTCCGGGAGCGGCCGCGCCGGAGGCTGCGCAAGGTGGCCCTGGCAGCGGTGGCGACGAGCCTGGCGGTGGGGACCGGCCTCGCCACCCTGGGGCTGGTTCACGCCCGGCGCTCGCTGGCCGAGGCGGAGGCGGCGCGCGACCAGGCCGAGGCGGTCAACACGTTCTTGCAGGGCATCCTGGCGAGCGCGGCACCCGACGCCAAGGGCAAAGACGTCAAGGTGGTCGACGTACTGGGCGAGGCCGCACTGCGGGTCGACAGGGACTTCGCCGACCACCCTCTCGACCGGGCGGCGGTGCTGCTGACCCTCGGCAACACCTACCGGGCGTTGGGGGATGCCGCCACCGCCGAGAGGCTGCTCGCCCAGGCGGTCGAGATCCGGGAGCGGGAGCTGGGGGCGGACCACCCGGACACCACCCAGGCGCTCGACCTGCTCGGGCTGGTGGTCAAGGAGCGGGGGCGCTACGAGGAGTCCGAGGAGATGCACCGGCGCGCCCTCGAGGCGAGGCGACGGACCCTGGGTGAAGAGAGCTGGGAAGCGGTGGGGTCGCTCTCCAACCTCGCCAACGTCCTCGCCCGGCAGTCCCGGTTCGACGAGGCGGAGCCGATGCTGCGCAAGGTGCTGGAGCTGCGCCGCCGTGGCCTCGGGCCCGAGCACCCCGACACCCTGAAGGCAACCAACGACCTGGCGGTGCTCCTCTGGTCGCGCGGCAGCTTCGCCGAGGCAGCCGAGCTCTACCGCCAACTGCTCGACGTCGGGCGGCGCGTTCTCGGTGACGACCACCCGCAGGTCATCTCGGCTTCCGGCAACCTGGCGGTGGTTCTCGCCGAGCTCGGCCACAACGAGGAGGCGGAGGCCGCGTTTCGGACCGCCCTCGACCTCGAGCGGAGGGTGCTCGGCGAAGACCACCCGACGACGTTGGGCGTGCAGGCCAACCTCGCCAACCTCCTGCGCCGCATGGACCGCCCGGCCGTGGCGGAGCCGCTGGAGAGGCAGGTGCTGGAGGCGCGGCGGCGCCGACTCGGCAACGAGCACCCGAGCGTGGTGTCAGCCATGCACAACCTGGCGCTGACCCTGACGGCGCTCGGCAGGTACGACGAGGCGGAAGCGCTCTACCACGAGGCGCTGGAGCTCGCCCGCCGGGTGCTGAAGCCCGAGGACCGCGCCATCCACACGACCGGGACCGGCCTCGTCTCGCTGTACCTGAAGCAGCACCGGTACGTGGAGGCGGAAGCGGTTGCCCGGGGCGTGGTCGACGGGCTGAGACGGACCCTGGGGCGGGAGCACCCCACCACCCTGAGCGCGGTCAGAGCCCTGGCCTTGTCGGTCGCTCCACAGGGGCGGGTCGACGAGGTCGAGTCGCTCTTCCGCGAGGTCTTCGAGGCCAGGCTGCGGGTCCTGGGCGCTGAGCACCCCCGCACCCGGGAGTCGCGGGGGGAGCTCGTCAGCGCGCTGCGCCAGCTCGGCCGCGACGAGGAGGCGGACGCGCTCGAGCGCCCGCCGGCCGCCGCCATCGGCGGCTCCTGAGCTGACCGCCTTCCCGCCCGCCCACAGGCGCACAGGCGTGCAGGCGTGCCACGTGTCACAAAGCTCACGATGTCGCGACGCCGCGGTCGGCCGCGCGTGACGACCTCGACTTCGTGGACTTCGTGACACGTGGCACCAGCGGACGGGCGATGCGCGCTACAATCCGCGCCGAGGACGGGCCCTGCCATGCGCCTCTTCAAGCGCACCACGCCGCCCGGGACCGCCCCGGGCACCTTGCGGGTCGTGGCCCCGCCGGAGCCGGCCCGGGCCCGGCTGCTGCGCTACACCCGGGCCGCGGTCGAGGACCTCGAGCTGACCGGGCCGGAGGCCATCGGCGGGCCGCCCGACGAGGACGTGCACGAGGTCCGCTGGCTCGACCTGGTCGGACACGACGTCGGCCTGATCGACCGCATCGGCCGCCACCTCGGCCTCCACCCGCTGGCGCTCGAGGACGTGGTCAACACCGGCCAACGGCCCAAGACCGACGACTTCGGCAACTCGGTGTTCCTGGTGCTCGACCTGTTCGCGGTCGTCCCGGGCGCCGACGTCCTCGCCCGCGAGCAGGTGTCGCTGGTGCTGCAGGAGGGGCTGGTCCTGTCGGTGCGGGAGCGGTCGAGCGCGGTGTTCGAGCCGGTGCGGGAGCGGCTCAAGTCGGACGGGGCCCGGTTGCGCGGCCAGCCGGCCGACTACCTCGCCTACGCCCTGGTCGACGCGGTGGTCGACCAGCTGTTCCCGGTGCTGGAGTGGTTCGGCGAGCGGATCGAGGACGTCGAGCAGGGGATCATGGACGAACCCGACCCCGGCGACCTCAACGCCCTCCACGTCCTCCGGCGCGAGCTGCTGCTGCTGCGCAAGTCGACCTGGCCCCTGCGCGACGTGCTGGCCCGCCTCCAGCGCAGCGAGAGCGGCCTGGTCCACGACGAGACCCGCATCTACCTGCGCGACGTCGGCGACCACGTGGCGCTGTGCCTGGACATCATCGAGACCTATCGGGAGATGGTGGCCAGCCTGACCGAGCTCTACCTGTCGGCGGTGTCGAACCGGCTCAACGAGGTGATGAAGGTGCTGACCATCATCGCCACCATCTTCATCCCCCTGTCCTTCATCGCCGGCGTCTACGGCATGAACTTCGACCCCGCCGCCGGCCCCCTGAGCATGCCCGAGCTGCGCTGGGCGCTCGGCTACCCGTTCGCGCTGCTGCTGATGGCCGGCACCGCCGCGGCCCTGCTGCTGTTCTTCCGGCGCCGGAGCTGGCTGTAGTCGTCGCGGCCATGACCGGCTGGGCTATAATCGGACGGTCGTGAGAACTGGAGGGTAACGATCATGCAGCGTCTCGTCATCAGCCTCGTCGTGCTGCTCGCGGCCGCGTCCGTGACGGCAGCGCAGCTCACCGTCGACCAGGTCATCTCCGCCTACACCATGGGCGCACCCGCCGAGCGGATCATCGCCCAGGTCAACGACCCGGCCACCACCATCGCTGCCCTGACCAGCGACGACCTCCTCAGGCTGCGCTCCGCCAACGTGCCCGACGCCATCGTCCAGGCGCTGCAGGCCAGGGCGCCGGCGGCCTCGGCCCCGGTCACGGCGCCGGCCGCCACCGGGCCGCTGCCGGACGACCAGCGCCTGGTGAAGATCGTCACGGTCGTCGGCCAGGGGGTGTCGGAAGCGGTGATCGCCCAGCAGGTGGCCCAGTCCGGCGAGCGCTTCCCGTTGAGCGTCAACGACCTCATCTACCTGAAGCACAACAAGGTGCCGGAGTCGATCATCGTCGCCCTGATGAGCTCGGGCCAGGGTGCGGCGCCGGCCGCGGCGGCTGGCGCGACCGCGGCGGCCGCGCCCAGGGCCGGGGAGCAGACGGTCTTCGAGGGCCTGGTGCTGCGGCGCGGCAGCCTCTGGCAGAAGGACCACCAGGGTCGGGTCGAGCTGGACGGCGACAAGCTGCTGTGGCGCGACGCCTCCGACCCGACCCAGAACCTCGACCTGTTCCTCAAGGGGGTCGAGAAGGTCAAGGTCACCTGCAGCGCGGGCGAGACGATCAACTTCTGCTACGAGATGGAGCTCGACTTCACCCGCGGCGACAGCTACACCTTCGAGGACGCCGAGCGCGCGCGCGGCGGCAACGAGAACCTGGCGGCCCTGATGCAGGCGCTCAAGGCCCGTTTCCCCGACGTCGCGGCGCGCATCGTCGAGAAGGTCAAGAAGTAGCCCCGCAGAGAGGCAGACGGCGCGGCCCGCGCCCCGGGGGGCGCGGGCCGTCGCGTCGGGCGACGGCCGCACCGGGCTACAGCTGCCCGGGCTCGGGACGGCGGCGGCGGGTCTTCTTCCGGCGGGGCACCACCTCGTCCTTGGCGCGGTGGGGTCGGACGCGGGCGGTGTCGCCGTCGTCCTCGTCCCACTCCTCGTAGGGGTCGGGGACGGCGGGGCGTGGTTCGCTCGCGGTCGTGGTCTCGGGCGTCTTCTCTGGCGTGCGCTTCATGCCAATCTCCGGCCGAGTCTCCTGCCTCGGGCTGCTCCTGCTGCCGATTCTCCCACCTGCCCCCCGCGGTTGAGAAGCCCCCGGCTCATGTCCCGCCGCCGCTCTCTCGGGCCGGTCCAGCGGTCGGCTGTGGCACCGAGGTCGCCAGGTGGCTCAGCAGCAGGATCTGGAACAGGCGGCCGACCAGGGCCGCCTTGACGTCGCCCGGCGCCTCCCCGGTGAGGGGCCCGAGCAGTCGGTCGAGCAGCTGTCGCCGGTCGGCCGCCGGCAGCTCCGGGCGCAGGCCCTCGGCCCAGCGCCACAGCGCCCCGTAGAGGTACCAGGCGGCGCCGCGGTGGACGGCGGCCAGCTCGCCGGCCCAGGCCTTGACGTGCTGGCGGGTGGCGGCGACCATCAGCCCCTCGCCGAGGACGCCGGACAGGACCCGCACCGCCAGCTCGCGGGCGTCGCCGGGCTCCAGTAGGTGCTCGAGCAGGACGCCGGAGATGGCCGAGATGTCCATCTTCGACGCCAGCTCGGAGAAGTTGCGGGACGAGGTCCGCGTCTCGAGCTCGTCGAGGAAGCGGTGGAACTCGTCGAGGACCGCCCAGACCCCGGCCGACGGCGGCACGCCGCTCTCGAGGAGGTCCGCCCGCAGCCGCCACAGGTCGGCGGCCGAGGGCGCGGCGAGGACCCTGGCGAGGTGCGCGGGCAACAACGGCGGCTCCTGCGGCGCGGATCATCGTAGCACGCCGCAGGGGTGGTGAGCGCGCGTCCGGTCCGGTGCTATGATCGGCTCCCCCGCACGCCGTCACCGGCGTGCGCACCAGCTGGAGGTTGCCCATGACCGCTCACGGTACCCCGTCCTCGTCGTTGCTGCTGCTGGCGGCGCTGTTGCTCGGCCTCGCCGTCGCGGCCACCGCCCGCGCCGGCTCCGAGCTCACCTGGGACCTGTCCGACCTCTACCCGGACGACGCGGCGTGGGACACGGCCCGCGCCGAGGTGCCGGCGATGCTCACGGCCCTCGAGCCCTACCGCGGCCGGCTGGGGGAGAGCGCCGCCAACCTTCGCGCCGCCCTGGAGCTGGTCTACCGGCTGCGCAAGGACACCGCGCGCCTCGACGTCTACGCCAACCTGCTGTCCGACATGGACACCCGCCGGCCCGGCCCGCAGGGCATGAAGCAGGCCATCGGCCTGCTGCGGGCCGAGGTGCGCGAGCGCACCGCCTGGGTCGACCCCGAGATCCTCGCCCTGCCGCCCGCGCGGGTTCACCAGCTGCTGGCCGAGGACGCCGGGCTCGCGCCGTACCGGCGCCACCTCGAGCGGCTCGACGCGAGGCGGCCCCACACCCTCGACGCCCGCGGCGAGGAGATCATGGGCATGGCGACCATGCTGGAGGGCGACGGCGACACCGCGAGCGGCCTCCTGCTCGACGCCGAGATCCCGTGGCCGACCGTGACCCTCGCGGACGGCAGCCCGCTGGTGGTGAACGTGGCCGGCTACACCCGCGGCCGGGCGCTGCCCGCCCGCGCGGACCGCATCCGCACCTACGAGGCCTTCTACGGCCAGCTCGCGGGCTTCCAGCAGACCCTGGCCGCGAGCCTGGCGTCGACGGTCAAGAACCACCACTTCAGGGCCAAGGTGCGCCACTACGACAACACCCTCGAGGCGGCCCTGGCCGAGAGCGAGGTCGACCCCGCGGTCTACGACCTGCTGGTGCGCGAGGTCAACGACGCGCTGCCGACCCTGCACCGCTACCTCAGGCTGCGGGCGCGCATGCTCGGCCTGTCCGACCTCGCCTACCACGACCTCTACCCGTCGCTGGTCGCGGACGTCGCCGACAGCTACCCGTGGCCGCGCGCCACCGCCGTCACCCTGGAGGCGCTGGCCCCGCTCGGCGCCGACTACACCGGCTACCTCGAGCAGGCCTTCCAGCGCGGCTGGGTCGACGTCTACCCGCGCGACGGCAAGAAGTCGGGCGCTTACATGGCCGGCAGCGCCTACGACGTTCACCCCTACATGCTCCTCAACCACCAGGACGACTACGACGGCACCTCGACCCTGGCCCACGAGGCCGGGCACATGATGCACTCGGCCCTCACCAACCGCGCGCAGCAGTACCCCACCTCGGACTACGAGACCTTCACCGCCGAGGTGGCGTCGGTGACCAACGAGTGGCTGCTGTTCGACCACAGCCTCAAGCACGCGCAGAACGACGACGAGCGGCTCGCGATCCTCGGTCAGTTCCTCGAGTCGGCGCGGACCACGGTGTTCCGGCAGACGATGTTCGCCGAGTTCGAGCGCACCATGCACCGCATGGTCGAGGAGGGCCGGCCGCTGACCTCGGAGAGCCTGAGCACCGCCTACCTGGAGCTGCTGCGCCGGTACCACGGCCACGACCAGGGGGTGTGCCGGGTGCCCGAGGCCTACGCCGTCGAGTGGGCGTTCATCCCCCACTTCCACTACAACTACTACGTCTACGCCTACGCCACCAGCTTCATCGCCGCCGCCGCCACCTCCGACAACATCCTGACCGGCGCCAACGGCGGCGCCCAGAGGTACGTCGACGGGCTGCTCCGGGCCGGGTCGGCCAAGCCGCCGGTGGAGATCCTCAAGGACGCCGGCGTCGACATGACCACCCCCGCGCCGGCCCGGACCATGATGCGCAAGATGAACGAGATCATGGACCAGATCGAGGAGATCCTCAGCCGGCGCCGGTAGCGCGCGGGGACGGGAACGGAGCGAGCGCATGACGACGCCGAAGGGCTTCCGCGAGGAGTCCAGGCTGCGCGACGGGTCGGAGGACGGCCTCGAGCCGGTGCGGCCGCTCGACCTCTCCCGGGTCAGCAGCTTCAGCGACCTGCTCGAGCAGTACCGCCAGACCGCCTTCGGCGCCCGCTCCCTGGGCGAGGCCGCCGACGTGCTCGAGGCCATGGTGCGCGACCCCGACTGCCACGTCGTCCTGACCCTGGCCGGGGCGATGACCGTGGCCAAGATGGGGCTCGTCATCTGCGACATGGTCGAGCGCGGCATGGTGCAGGCGGTGGTGTCGACCGGCGCCCTGATGTGCCACGGCCTGGTCGAGGCCTCCGGCCTGACCCACTTCAAGCACCGGCCGGGCATGGACGACCGCGCCCTCTACGACCGCGGCTACGACCGGGTCTACGACACCCTGGAGCTGGAGCGCAACCTGGCCCACGTCGCCCGCACCCTGCAGTCGGTCCTCGAGGCCTGGCCGGCCGGCGAGACCCTCGCCAGTCACCTCGTCTGCCGCGAGCTCGGGCGGCACCTGTCGCGCGAGGCGCCGGCCCAGCGCGGCGTCCTCAAGTCGGCCTTCGAGTGTGGCGTGCCGGTCTACGTCCCGGCCTGGACCGACTCCGAGATGGGGCTCGACCTCGGCGTCTTCAACCGCCTGCGCGTCATCGCCGGGCAGCCGCGCATCCCCTTCGACCCCTACCTCGACCTCGAGCACTTCACCGACGGCCTGATGCGCAAGAAGCGGCTCGGCATCTTCACCGTCGGCGGCGGCGTGCCGCGCAACTGGGCGCAGCAGTTCGGGCCCTACGTGGAGGAGATCGCCAAGCACCTCGGCGTCGACCTGCCCGAGCAGCTCCGCTACCGCTACGGCGTCCGCATCTGCCCCGAGCCGGTGCACTGGGGCGGCCTGTCCGGGGCCACCTACTCCGAGGGCGTGTCGTGGGGCAAGTTCGTGCCGGCCGAGGAGGGTGGCCGCTTCGCCGAGGTCTACTGCGACGCCACCATCGCCTGGCCGCTGCTGGTGAAGGCGGTCCAGCAGCGGCTCGAGCGGGGCTGAGACCGGCCCCGACCGCGCCCGGCGCGGGGCGGCAACGAAGAGCCCCCGGCCGGTTGCCCGGTCGGGGGCCCGATCGCGCCGCCTCGTGCGGCCTAGCTCTTGTGGTCCGGGACGCTGTCCCCGTTGTTGTCGACGAAGTCGAGCTTGTTCCCCTCGTAGGCGGTGCAGTCGTTCCAGCCGGAGGCGTTCTCGTTGAACTGCTGGACGACCACGGTGATGTGCTTGTTGTCGCTCGAGAACATCGTGACCATCAGCTTGGAGCTGATCAGGGTCGTGATGTTGTGCATCATCTGGTCCTGGACGCCGGTCGCGTAGCGCCCGCACTGCCAGGTGTGGGGCGTGGCCCAGCTCTGGCTGCCGTGGGGGTTCAGGGTGATCCAGGTGCCGTGGTGCAGGTCGGTGTTCTCGTCGCCGGGGGTCGTGTTGTGGAGCCGGATCTCGAACGCCGAGTCGGCCAGGTAGGAGCCGTCGAAGCCCCAGACGGTCTTGCCCTGGTAGCTCTCGGGGTCGGTGCTGCAGCCCCTCTCGACCGTGGACGTGTACGACCGCATGGCGCTGACCGTGGGGATCTGGAACGGCGCCATGCCGCAGTCCCCGGGGCAGCAGCCGTCGTGCTCGTCGACGTCCCAGGACAGCATCTTCAGGTTGTAGTTGGTGAGGTTGTAGACGGTGTAGCCCCAGTCGGTCTTGAAGACCCAGATGCCGCCAGTGTCCGGGTCGAGGTCGCCCGCGCGCGCCGGGGACGGGCCGAAGGCGAGCGCCGCCAGGGTCAGGGCCACGAGCAGGACCCGCGTCAGCAGGAGAGTGTTGCGCATGGCCTCACCCCCGGTGCGGGTCGTGGCCCGCGGGTCGTTCGTGACTCGGGTGTTCGTGCTCCGGCGCCTCATGGGTCGGCTCTCCCTTCAGCGTGGTGTTTCCCTTCTCCAGCGCCGCGGCGATCTCCTCGAGGAACGCGACCTGCTCGGGGGTCAGGTGCTTGCGCTCGAAGAGGGCCTGCTGGATCGACCCGTACGCGGCGCGCTGCTCCCGGTCGAGGGAGTTGTACAGGTGCATGAACTGGATCATCCCGTGCCGCTTGTCGCGGCTCAGGTGGGCGTTGACGCGGCGGCCGGCGGGGTGGGAGGTGAGGCAGGCCTGTGTGCCCGCCGAGGTCGACGCCCTCCACATGTCCGGGGTCCACAGGGTCACGGCCAGGATCGGGGCGGTGCCGTCCCCGTAGTCGTTGCGCAGGAGGTGGGAGGTGACCACGACCTGCGACGAGTAGTCCTCCACCCCTCCCCCCCCGCCCCACTGGACGTCGACGCCGTCGGTGGCGTCGCCGGGGTGGTCCGGGTCGTAGTAGGTGATCATGGGGGTGTTGTTGTTGGCCAGGTGCTGGGGGACCATGTAGCAGGCCGCGTAGAGCTTCTCGCCGCCGTCGGACTCGTCCGAGTTGGCGGCCTCGAACGAGGCGTTGGCCAGCTCCTTGGTGGCGACGAACAGGTCGATCCAGGCGATCGGGTTCTCGGGCTCGACCGCCAGGCCGACGAGGTCGACGATCTCCATGACCGCGGCCGTGATGACCTTGAAGATCCCGCTCCGCTCCTTCTGCTTCGGTTCGGTCCGCGTGATCCACAGGCGGAGCTGGACGTCGTCCTGCGCCTGGTGGGTGTCGCTGAACACCTGCTTCACCGTCCAGGCCATGTCGCCAGATTTGACGTCGCCGGCGTTTTCGATGAAGGCGAGGACGAAGTTGTAGGGGTGCACGGTGTGGTTGGGGTTCTGCGGGACGAAGGTGAAGTGCCCAGGGCTCTGTGGGTTGGGTTGCCATTGCCCGGCCAGGCCGGGAATCGTCTTGGGCCAGCCCACCGGCGCGTACATGAAGCTCTTGTGGGTCGACCGGCTCCGGTCGGTGCAGTCCTTGGTGGTGATGCCGGTGTGGTCGGCGACCAGCTCGTAGGGGGTCAGGTTGAGGATGCGGACGGCGATGGTGTTGGCGTAGCCGCCGATCGTCACCATGTCCATCGGCGTCGGCGGCTTGTCGTCCGAGGTCGGCATCGGGTGCACGTAGGGCGAGGTCGCGGCCCACGCCGGCGCCGCGACGCCCGCGACCAGCGCCAGGCCCAGCAGGGCCAGCAGTCGGTGGTGTGTCTGCAATCTCCTCACGCGGTCCTCCTGGTTCGACAGTGGTGGTTCGTGGCGGTGGTGTCACGCTCGGTGCTCACGGGCGGGTCGAGTCTCACTCCAGCGCGGGCTCACCTCCTTGGCCGTGATTCGGGCTCCGGCGGCACCCGGCCCGCCGGAGAGGCGGCCGGGCGGCCTGGGCCCCGCCGCGGGGGTGGTGCTGCTCGCTCGAGCGGGGCCGTGGCCCCGCGCCCCCGAGCCATCCCCTCCTGACGGCGGTGCGAGCGCCCCATGTCCAGCGCGGCAGTGTACCACCGTCCGAGGGGGGTGCCGGCTCGGCGTCGCGACGGCGTGCGACGGCCTCGCCCGGGACCGGTCAGCTCCGGCCCCGGCGCCGCGCCACCAGGGCGACGACCCGGCGCTCGAGGTCGTCGAGGTCGAAGGGCTTGGGCAGGAAGTCGACCTCGTCGCCGTGAGCGTCGAGGGTGGGGGGAGGGGAGCCGCCCGAGCAGACCAGGACCGCGGGCGGGTCGGGCAGGGCGCGCAGGCGACGGAGCAGCTCGCCGCCCCCCATGGCGGGCAGGTTGAGGTCGGTCACCACCAGGTCGAACCGCTCGCCCGGCCGGCCGGCGAGCTCGAGCGCCTCCTCGGCTCGCGCCACCCCGCGAACCTGGTGGCCGCCCGCCTGGAGGATGGCGACCAGGGTCTGGCGCAGGGTCTCCTCGTCGTCGACGACCAGGATCGCAGCCGGCCCGTCCGGCTGCGGCGACTGGGCCTTCCGCCGCGCGGCGAGGGCGGCGCGGATCTCGTCGTCGAGACGCTCGACGCTGACCGGCTTCTCGAGGAAGCGGAGGTCGCCGACCTCCAGCACCGGCCGCAGGACGCGCGCCTCGGCGTAGCCGGACATCAGGATCACCGGCAGGTCGGGTCGGCGCTGGCGCAGCCCGGTCACCAGCTCGGCGCCGGTCGCCCCGGGGAGCATGACGTCCGACAGCAGCAGGTCGAAGACGTGGGCGTCGGCGAGGGCCCTCGCCTCCTCGGCGCTGGCGGCGGTGAGGACCTGGTAGCCGGAGGCGGTCAGCAGCTGGGCCAGGGTCTCCCGCAGCGACTCGTGGTCCTCGACCAGGAGAATCCGCTCGCTGCCTCCCGCCCCGGCCGCCCGACGACGTTCCTGCGGCGCCTCGGTGGGCGCCTCGGTCGCGGCCGGCAGCAGGACGCGGAACGTGGTGCCCACCCCGACCTCGCTCTCGACCGCCACCTCGCCGCCGTGGGAGGCGACGATGCCGTGCACCACCGCCAGGCCGAGACCAGTGCCGCGCTCCTTGTCCTTGGTGGAGAAGAAGGGCTCGAAGATCTTCTCGCGGATGTCCTCCGCGATGCCGCTGCCGGTGTCCCTCACCTCGAGCACGATCCGCCCCTCGACCCGGGCGGTCCGGATCAGGAGACGCCCGCCGGACGGCATGGCGTCGCAGGCGTTGAGGGCGAGGTTGAGCACCACCTGGCCGAGCTCGACCGCGCTGCCCGAGAGCCACAGCGGCTCGGCGGCACACGCCACCTCGAGGCGGATGTCGGGCCGCGTCCAGCCGCGCAGCATGCGGCCGTTCTCGGCCACCACGGTGTTGAGGTCGAAGACCCGTCGCTCGGCCTCCTGGCGGCGGGAGAACAGCAGCAGCTGGCGGGTGAGCGCGGCGCTGCGGCGGACCTGGTCCTCGAGCCGGTCCACCGTCGCCTGCAGCGGGGCGTTGTCGTCGCCGGCGGTGCGGCGAGCGGCCGCGATCTCGGCCAGCATGGTCTGGAGCAGGTTGTTGAAGTCGTGGGCGATGCCGCCGGCCAACCGCCCGACCGCCTCCATCTTCTGCGCCTGGGCGAGCTGGGACTCGAGCTGCCGGCGCTCGGTGACGTCGACGAAGGTGCCGACGACCTGCACCGGGCCTTCGGGCGGGGCGGTCGAGACCACGCAGTGCTCGTAGAACCACCGGTGGGAGCCGTCCGCGACCTGCCAGCGGTACTCCATGGCGAGCTCGCTGCGCCGGCGCTGGCCGAGCTCGAGGAGCTGCCGCGCCACCTGCTCGCGGTCGTCGGGGTGGAGGCGCGCGGACCAGAAGCCCGGCTCCTCGACCATCCGCCGTGGGCCGTAGCCGGTGATCCGCTCGAAGCTGTCCGAGATCCAGCTGGCGTCGAGCTCGCTCGGCACCTCGGCGGTGTAGACCGCCACCGGCAGGCTGCGCAGGATCACCGCCATGCGCTCCTCGCTGCGGCGCAGCGCCTCGGTCGTCTGGCGACTGGCGGTGACGTCGAGGACGGTGCCCTGGATCACCCCCGGGCGGCCGCTCTCGTCCGGCAGCAGGACCACGTTCTCGAGCAGGTAGACCGGCGAGCCGTCCCGCCGCCGGCCGGTCGACCCGAAGGCGGTCAGCCGACCGCTCGAGCGCAGCGCCGCCAGGAACTGCTCCCGGTCGGCCGGGTCCTGGTAGAGCTCGACGGCGGGGTTGGCGAGGGCCTCCTCGCGCGAGGCGAAGCCGTAGATGCGGGCGAAGGCCTCGTTGCAGTCGAGCAGGCGGCCGGCGAGGGTCGAGCGGTAGACCCCGGCGAGGTTGCGCTCGAACAGGTCGCGGAACCGCTGCTCGCTGGCCTTGAGCGCCCGCTCGGCCTCGTGGCGCTCGGTGACGTCGCGCAGCAGGACCAGGCTGGCAGGCTCGCCCCGCCAGTCGGTCGGCTGCAGGCGCAGCTCGGCCACGCCCTCCCGGCCGTCGGCGCCGGTGGTGGTGACCTCCCGGTACTCGCCGCTCGGTGCGGGGCCCAGCTGGGCGACGCCGTCGAGGGCCCGGTCCAGCTCCGGCAGGAGCTGGCGGGCCGCCGGGTTGGCATAGGCGACCCGGCCCGCCGCGCCGACCACGACCATCCCCTCCCGGCTCCGCTCGACGATCGCCTCGAACTCGGCCCGGCGGTGCTCGAGCTCGGCCAGCAGGCGGGTCCGCTCCTGCTCCGCCTCGGCCCGGGCGGTGACGTCCCACAGGTACCAGCGGGCGCCGACCACCTGGTTGTTCGTCGTCAGCGGCTCGCCGGCCAGCTCCACCACTACCGTCCGCCCGTCCCATCGGACCCCGCGCAGCTCGAGGCGGGTGGGGCCGGTGCCCGCCTCGTACAGCGCCGCGCGGGCGGCCCGGAACTGGTCGAGGTCGCCGGGGTCGATCAGGCGCTCGAAGGTGCGGTCGCTGGACTCGTCGGGCGGGCAGCCGAGGAGCTCCGCGAAGCGCGGGTTGAAGTAGACCAGGCGGCCGTGGCGGTCGTCGACGGCGATGGCGACCCGGGCCCGGTCGACCAGGTCGCGATAGCTCTCCTCGCTCTCGCGGAGCAGCTCCGCCTTGGCGGCGGCCTCGATCCGCGCCTCCAGGCCGGCGCGGTACTCCTCGTAGCTGCGGTGTCCCTCGACCCACAGGTACGGCAGGTAGATGCCGGCGATGGCCGCCGCCAGGGCGAGGGCGGAGGTCGAGCCCTCGACGACGCAGGCGACCAGGTTGGGGACGAGGATGACCAGGCCCTGCGCCCGCATCAGGCCGAGGTGGGAGCGGTAGACCACCACCCCGGTCGAGGCGATGGCGCCGGCGCAGACCAGGCCCACGAAACCGAACTCGCTCAGGCCGTAGAGCAGCACCAGGGTGGCGCTGAGGCAGCTCCACGCTCCGCCGACGACGAGCACGCCGGCAGCGAACGCCAGCCGCCAGCGGCGCGGGTCACGGGCGTAGAGGGGGTCGCCGCGCCACAGCAGGAGGGCGCGCAGCGCCGCCACGACCAGCACGAGCCCGGTCAGGGCGACGGTCAGACCGGTGTGGTCGCGGCCGACCGGCGAGGCCACGGCGAGGAGCAGGGCCGCGGCCGGGTAGGCCATCACCCCGGCCCTGGCCCGGCGCGCCATCTCCTGGTCCGCCAGCCGCTCGACCGCTGCGGCGGTGCCGGCCGGGCCGGGGGCCGGGCTCGCCAGCTCCGGCGGAGCGGTCGAACCCGGGGGTCGACTCGGTGTCCTGCCGCTCACCGGTGCAACTGTCGCCCGATGCGGCCCCGCCGTCAAGGGCGGGAAGGAGGGAGGTCGTGGCGCTGTGGGTGAGCCACGGCAGCTGGCATGGGGTCGTGGGGAGGCTGCGGGCTG